>SKGP01000075.1 GCA_007117405.1 Candidatus Woesearchaeota archaeon
ATAGTAAAAGAAGAGTTTTTAAACATGTTGAGACAGTACTTCAGCCTAAATCTGTATGAAGTTAAAATTTGGACTGCGCTCCTATCAAGAAAGGTTGCAACTGCAGGTGAATTGAGCGACCTCGCCGTAGTCCCTAGATCTAGAACATATGATGTTTTGGAATCCTTAGAAAAAAAAGGATTTGTGATGGTTAAATTAGGAAAACCTATTAAATATATTGCAATATCTCCAAAAGACGTTATCGACAGAGTAAAAAAAAGAGTTGCTGAAAAATCAGAAGAAAAGTTAGGAAAATTAGAATCACTTAGACAAAGCGATGTACTTAAAGATTTAGAACAGCTACATGAACAAGGAATTCAGTTAGTTGAACCCTCAGACTTGAGTGGTGCTCTAAAAGGAAGATACAATTTATACAACCACTTAGAAGCAATGGTTAAAAGTGCTGAAAGCGAAGTTATTCTTATGACAACATCAACAGGTTTTTTAAGAAAAGTTGAAGCATTAAGAGGAGTTTTTGAAGAACTTGTTGAAAGAGGAGTTTCAATTAAGATTGCATGTCCACACACAGAGAAAATTATGGAAATTGCAAAAGAATTAAAAGATATTGCAGAAGTAAGATACTCAAACGATTTAGAAGCAAGATTTTGTATTATTGACGGAGAAGAAGTTTTATTCATGACACTTCATGATAAAGACATATATCCAGCATACGATATTGGAGTATGGGTAAATACACCTTTCTTTGCTCAAGCTCTTCAACAACTTTTTGAAATTGCATGGAAAGACATGTCCAAAAAATAAAACTTTTTCTTTATAAAATTTGTAAAAGTTAAAATACAATAATTAATTTTAAATTATAAAAATAAAGATTACTTTTTATCCTCAAGTTTCTTATTAAGCATATGAACCTGAGCATTAAGATTTCTAAGCTGCATTTGAGTCCCTAAGACAATATGACTAACATCATTTAAAATATTACTCAGATCACTATTTGTAAATGTTATTTTCTCTGGGTCCTCTATTTCAATTGAGTTTGGAGTATAATCTATAATAAATCCGAATAACTTTGAAATATCTGAAAATCTTAACTCAATATCTATAAAACCTGAATATAGAGAAGACTCTTCATCAAGTTCTGGCTCTGCAATATCTGAATCAAGAACTTTAAAATTTTCTTTTTCAGATTTAAGTTTATCAAGCACAACATTTAATGCCTTTTCAACATTCTCCACTGGCTTTCCTGCAATCTGGATAATAAATCTACCTTTTATTTTCTCTTCCATAAATAATAATAAAAAGAAATCTTTTAAATAATTAACTAATATTAAACCATATTAAAAAACTGAAAATAGAAAGAAAAACTAATTAAAAAATTTTAAAAAGGAAGCCAAGGCACAGCATCCTGTATAAATGATAATGGTTCATAAAGCATAAATATGTAATATGGGGAAAACCCTATTGCAATTGCAATAACTGCCTTATGCCAAAATTTTTCTCTAAATCCTCTTCCAGAAACTCCTCTAATTGAATGTGATGCAACCATTTTAAGCATCATAAATATTGTAATTAATACACAAACAACAAGAGATATCCCTTGACTATCAACCATTAAAAAACCGTGGAAATTCTCAGGAATAAAATTAACCATTAAATAAGGAACGTTAGTTGCCACCAAAACTCCTAAAACAGAAAATATTAAACCATGCCACATATCCCCTAAAAACTGTCTTCCTGAGGTCATATTTTCATCTTCATAAACAAAATATGCTTCAACAATACCAATTATAAGTCCAACTACCAGTGGAAATATAAGATGTATACTAACTTGTTCTACTGCCATTTTAATATATTACAAACAATTCTATTTATTAACTTTATCATTAACTTTATGGATATGAATATCACCAAAATGTTCTTTCTGAACAATTTCAACCATTTCATTATTATGCATATGGAGAAGAGGTATAAATCTCTCTAATATACCCATTTTTGTATTAATTCCCTTAGTAATATGACTAAAAGTAACATGAGCTTTCTTATCTCCAATTTCACACATTATGAAATCATAAAGCTCTTCAATTAAAGTTTTAAGATCTTTTGGTTTTTTCTCATAATTTGGACCATCATATTTTCCAGAACCATGTCTTAAAAAAAAATTTGCTCTCCTTTTATTACTTTGCTCTATTGTCTTTTCAAGAATTTTTATCAAATCAAATATATTAACTTTTCTTTTTCTTGCAATAGGATTTCTTATCTTAAGAGAATATTCTCCTTTACTTTTTTTAGAAGACAAATCATCCAAATCATTATCAAAGCCTTCAAGCATATCTAACTCAGCACTAATATCACCATCCATATTCTGAACAGAAGCTATTTTCTCCTCAATCCCACGTAAATCTTTTTCAACTAAATTTTCTGCTTTAGTTTTAAGAAGAAAAACAGCAATAGTCAAAAACTTTCCAGATAAATCAAAATCAACAGAACTTATCTCTCGAAAAGCTTCCAGATATCTCTTTGTTAAAATACTAAGGTCTATATCCCAAGGATCAAGTCCCTCTTTATGTATTAACTCATACAAAAAAGATTTCCAATCAACTTTATTTTTATCAACAACAATATTATATATCTTTTCTTCAGGTCTAATATATTCAAAATTTGCTTGCTGACCATTCAAATCCATATTTATAATCACAAAAAAATAGTTTATAAATTTATGTAATTATTGTAATGGAAACATTAAGCATTATATAAGAACATAATATAATAGAAATATGATTTTTAACAAAAAAATTATTTTTGCTCCACTAATTTTTCTCCTTTTGATTAATTTAGCCTATGGATTTAATCCAAATCATAATAATTTATCTCTAGAAATAAATGGATGGTGTATTAACCATCCAATAACATTTGTAGTTTGGGAAAGGGAAGAATATGAAGATAGGAGAAACATAGATGAAAAAAGAATAATTTCAGGAGAAGCAATAATATACAATGGACCTTTTGACGGGATGCCAATCTTGCTTGAAACCAATTTAGACTCAAGCGGAGAATTTGAATTCACTTTTTCAAGAGAAGACAACTACATGATTGAAATAAATCCTAGTGGAAATTATAATAGTTATCAAGAAAGAATAGAACTATTTGATTGTAATATTGAAGATGTTCCACCAACAATTATTGATATTGAAGACATTGTAGTATCTGAAGATGATTATGGCCTAATTGATGAAGAAATTAATCCAACTAGTTCTGTTATAGAATATCCTGAAATAAATGCCATACTCGAAATAATAAATAACCCTAATGTAAATAGAAACCAAATCTCTCTAATAGAAAATACTGGATTTGAAGCTGGAAGCCACCCACAATCAGAATATGAATTAAAAACATTTTTTATAGACTTAGAAGAAAATTTAGAACAAGAAACAATAATTCTCCACATAACAATACCCCAAATCAATAATATAAAAGTTAAAAAATATAATGAAATTCTTGGAATTTGGGAAGAAACACCTAACTTCAACAGAGTTGGAGAAGAAATAATAATTGAAAATTTAGAATCTGGGATATATTCAATAGTTGAATTTGAAAATGAAAGAATAGAAAATAACCAAATAGAACCACAGATAAATCCGATAGATAATTCAAACTCTAATCAAATAGACAATCAAATTATTGAGGATGAAGAAAGACTAGTTAATGAAAATGAAGCAGAAGAAAAAAAATTATTTTATCCAATAATAATACTAGTCTTTCTAATTGGAATTGCAACAGGAGGATTTTTTTTGTATAAAAAGAAAAATGAATCAAATAATAATCATAATAATACAGCAGATAGAAAAGAGCTAATTCATTCATACAAACACATATATACAAGAAGTAGAGAATACATAATACAATACAAAGACTCATACAGCAAAGAACAAATAAAACAATCCTTAAAAAACACAAATGTCCCAGAAGATATAATAAACAAATTATTTAACGAAATATACAAATAAAAACCAGAAATTAGATAATTAAACTTGAATAATGATCAATATTTCTCAAATAATGATTTTCCAATAATTTTAATCTCAATTTTTTATTATTCACAGCCATATCTTTAGGTAAATAACCGCTTTTATCTTCCTTGCTCAAAAAGTGTTCAAGAAATCTTGATTTACCTTTAACATTTTCTCTTCTAAAAAGGCCTTTATGTTCACCAATTCCATTTCTTTTGTATAAAGCTGAAATATTATACATAGAACTAACATAATTTTCAACAAAAGAAATTTTCCCAACTTTCTCCAAAGTTAATGGATTGAATAACTCAACACCCAATAAAACACTATTGTCATAGAAAAAATAAGGTTCTGAATCAATAAAATTTTTTCTATCTCCCCAATAGAATCTTCCTGTACTCCCTTGAGTAATTCTAAAATCCCCAAAACCATTTACTAAATCATCATTTCTGCCTTTTCTAAGTTCACCATTTGACATTAAAATCATTTCTTCAGAAGTAGATTTTTTTATTCTCTCCACACTACTTAATGATTCATTAAAATTAAAAAATTCATGTAAATCTTTATAATTGGAATCATCTAAATTTACTGAAATACTTATTTTGAGATTTATAATTGGAAAAATTGACTTAACCATAAAAATTAAAAAATAAACGTATATTTAAAATTAATCATTAATTTTTGACAATTTAAAAATTTTAGCCTTAGTTGCCTTATCTTTTTCAGACCAATCCAAAACTTCAAGAAGAACACTTGCAAAATTTCTTACTGGAATTATCTTCATTGCTTTTTCAACCTCCTCAGAAATTACCAAATCTTGTTTATTTGAAAAAGGAATAATTACTTTTCTAATTCCACTATTATAAGCACCTTCAACTTTTGCTGAGACTCCACCTATAGGTAAAACTTCTCCCCTAATAGAAAGAGACCCAGTCATAGCAATATCCTGCCTAATAGGTATGTTTTTTAATGCAGAAACAACTGCGGTAGCCAATGCAATTGAAGCACTGTCTCCCTCAACCCCGCTATGAGTTTGTATAAATTGAATATAAACACTATAATCTTTTGCAAGGTCTTCTCCAAATATCTTTTTTATCAAAGCTGAAACATTTGTAACTGATTCTTTTGCAATCTCACCTAATTTTCCAGTTGCAATAAATTGCGACCCTTTCCCTCCTTTTACAACTTCAGCTTCAATAGGCATAACCATTCCAGCATAAGGAGGTTTGCTCCCAACTACTGCAAGACCATTTATTTTTCCAACCTGGGACCCTTTAGTTTTAATTATTGAATACTGTTTTTTAACCTCAATATATTTTTGAATCATCTGATCTTCAATTGACCTCACTTTAAGCATCGCTTCCTTAACATCTTCCTCATCAACTAATTTTTTCTGTTTCTTAACTGAGATATCACCTGCAGCTCTTATTATCCCACCAAGTTCTCTAAATCTTGTTGTAAGTTTGTTTCCTTTATCTGCTCTTTTTTTAGCTTCAAGAACTATAAGTTCACATGCCTTTGAATTAAAATGAGGAATTTTACCATCAAATTTAATCTCCTGTGCAATGAATTGGATAATTTTCTTCCTATTTTCATCAGTATCGTCCATATTCTCATTCATATAAATTTCATAACCATAACCAATAATTCTTGACCTTAAAGCAGGATGCATATGTTTTAATGTATCAAGATTTCCTGCTGCAACTAAAACAAAATCGGTTGGACAAGGAGAAGTTCTAACCATAGCACCAGCCGACCTTTCAGACCTTCCAGTAATTGGCATCTGTTTTTCTTGAATTGCTGTTAATAGTTCTTGCTGCATTTCAGGTTTTAAAGTAGCAATCTCATCAATAAATAAAACACCACCGTTAGCCTTATGAATCATACCAGCAACAACTCTCTGATGTGCTGGTGTTCCAAGTCCACCTGATTGAAATGGGTCATGCAATACATCTCCAAGCAATGCACCCTCATGAGCTCCAGAAGCATCCTCAAATATCATCTTTTTAGTTGAATTATCAACAATTAACTTTGGAGAACCTGCATCAGCATTCCCACCAAGTCCCCTTTTAGACATACTAGCTGAAAGTATTAAAGCAAGTACAAGAAACATTATTATTAAAACACCTGCAACAATCCAAGCACCATAAACAACATCCGGGATCCTACCTGTCTTCCAACTCCAATAATGCCAATAAGAAATACCAATGCTAATCAATATAAGTATAAGAAAAATAGTCCCTTGACCCTTCCCCATAGCTTTCAACTGAATAGCTTTCGATTTTTCAACAATTTTTTCACCATCCCCTGCTTTTGTAACTTTAATAAAAGGATTATTTTCATCTTTTTGATTTGGATACGAAAGCATATCTAAAGCATTTTTTGTAGAAAGTATCTCAGCCATAGCTTTTCCAAGCATAGACTTTCCAGTTCCCGGCTCACCAAGCAAAAGAACATGTCTTCTTTGATCTGCAGCTTTCTTTATTACTTCTAATGCATGGTCTTGTCCAATAACACTATTAAAATACCCTTCTGAAAGTTTTATCTCGCTTGTATCCTTAAAATTCAAATAATCCTTTTTTGAATTGATGCTTTCTTTTGAAGAATTTTTTTTTTCTTCTATCTTCTTTGAAACTTTTAAAACATCATTTTTCACAGATTTCTTTTCCATACTCATTATATATTTTATTTAATTTAAAAAGCTTTACTTTAACTCCTACATTATCAAAAATAATTCAATCCATCAATAATTTTTATCTTAAGCTTATTTTCAAAATCAACTGAACTATCAATATGCAAGATATCTCTTAAAATCTTATAATTTCTAGATGAAAACCAAAAAGTAAGATTTTCGAAATCAACTATAGTCTTTTGAGAAAGTGAAATTTTCGAATACATGAATTTTTTTCTCTCAAAATTCAAAAATTTTTCAAAACTAAGTTCCTTTGTTAAATAAACAAAAAATGAATTATCTAAATTCAATTTTGAATCAAATCCAACTATATAATCTCCTAAAATATTTTCTTTTTCAACAAAAACAATAAGTCTTTTAGTAGAATTAAGTTTATTTTCAAAAAAAATACAACTAAAATTCTCTGAAAAATCAAAAACAAATCCAAGCTTTCCCATTATTCCTAAATATTATTAAAACAAGCATTTCTATTTAAAAATAACTCTTAATAAAAATCCAAAAGACAAAACTTATATATTCAAATAAATATAAAATTCTATGAATGAAAATTATTCAAAACTTGAATTATTGAAAAATAAATTATTAAATGAACTTGATTGCCCACTCAAAGATAATTCAACAAATCTTGTATTTGGAAAAGGAAATCCAAATGCTCAAATTATGTTTATAGGTGAAGCCCCAGGGGAAAAAGAAGATTTATCAGGAGTCCCATTTGTTGGAAGGGCTGGAAAAGAACTTGACAAACTTCTATCAAAGATAAATCTTTCAATAGATGAAGTATACATAGCAAACATACTCAAATACAGACCGCCTAAAAACAGAGATCCAAAACCAGATGAAATAATAAAGCACACCCCATATCTTATTGAACAAATAAAAATAATTAAACCAAAAGTAATCTCAACACTCGGAAACTACTCAACAAAATTTATACTATCAAATTTCAATTATAATGAAATGAAAAAAGTAGAAGGAATACAAAATCTTCATGGAATCAAGCACAATATGAATATAAATGGTATAGAAACAATAATTGTTCCCTTATATCATCCAGCAGCAATGCTCTACAGACCAAAACTTCGAGAAGATGCAGAAGAAGACTTCAAAACTATTGCTAAAATAATTGGTAAAACCTTTGAAAATCAAAAAAAACTACTTTAAATTTTTAAAACCAATTTTTTATCTGCTCTATTTGTTGTTGATAAGTTGTCTGCTCCTCAAGAGTTTCAAGAATCAAAGGTTTGCCTGTATCTTTTGCAATCTTTGCAACTTCCTTAAGTCCTTCTTCTCCAATAAAACCAAAACCTATATCGTGGTGTCTATCAACTCTTGAACCAAACTCTTTCTTTGCGTCATTAAAATGAATACAAACAACCTTCTCCCAACCTATTAACTTGTCAAATTCATCTTTCCATGAAATAACTCCTTCCTTAGTCCTTAAATCATAACCAGCAACAAAGCTATGGCATGTGTCTAAACAGAAACTTATTCTTTTTTTTTCTTCATCTGAAAACATATTGTATATCATTGAAAGCTCATCAAATCTAAAACCAATTTCTGTACCTTGGCCCGCAGTATTTTCAAAAATAACTTTAGACTCCTTAGGAGTATTTTCAATAACATATCTTACAGATTTTGCTATATTTGCAAATGCTACTTCTTTCTCCATATCAAGATATTTTCCTATGTGAAGAACAACACCTACTCCTCCCATAATGGATATTTTTTCCATATCATCAATTAAGGAATGAACTGGCCACATATCGTCTTTCATATCTTTTGCAAAATTAAGCAAATAAGAACAATGTCCAACCAAAAATAATTTATTCTCATTCAAAAAATTTTTTGCTCTTTTCGCATCTTCCAAATCCAATTCTTTAGAAAATCTTCCCCTAGGACTTTTCAAAAAAACTTGTACAGCATTTCCCCCAATTAAATGTATATATTTTAGAGAATTTTCAAATCCTTTTGCAATTGAAGCATGCCCTCCAACATAAAAATCAACCATAAAAAAAGCAAGATAAAAATATTTATAAAATTAAAG
>SKGP01000050.1 GCA_007117405.1 Candidatus Woesearchaeota archaeon
CATTAGTTATTGCATTTATCTCAATCATATTGCTGCTTGAAATTGTGGTTTCCGCTCCTAGATAACTTGTGGAACTAAAGTTATTAAACCATAAATTAAATGAAACAACGGCAAACATGCTCACAGATAAAAGTAGTATTGTTGCAATAACTGGAGATATAGCTTTTTTATTCATAAAATAAAATAAAATTTATTATTTATAAATATTTTTAAATAATACACTTATTCCTTTGAAATATTCATAATTTTAACAAGATATAATGCTAAAAATCCAAAGCCTAAACCAAAGAAAACACCTGGAACAACATGGCCAGTTAAAAATCCAGTACCCATTCCAATCATAAATATTCCCACAAAAACAAGTGCAGAAGGATCATCTTTTTTCTTTTTCTTTTCTGCTTTTATTACTGGCTCTTCTTTTTTCAAATCAGTTTTTTTCTTTTTATTAACAATCATAATACTTTTATCATAAAGTTATGAATATATAAACTTATTTATTGTTTATAACTACCAACATAAAACACTATATATTTATAAATTGACAATTTATTTTATATTTATGTACAAAGTTGGGAAGTACCAATACAAATCAAAAAAACATTATGAAATGTTATTAATTGTTGCAGGTTCAATATTTCTAATATCTATATTTAATTTAGTTGCACTTCAAAATTATATGCCAGAATGGCTCTATTTAACAACTGTTGGAGTGAGTATAATTATGTCTGTTCATTTGTTCTTTAGATATGCTAAATCTAAAAATTGGATAAAAGAGTACATGTTTAATGAATATTAAAATCATTTCCACATCTCAAATCTAATTAAATAAGTTTCAGTTGATTCAACAAAGTCAGAACTAATTCTTGAAAAGTTCATCCTAGGTATTTTTGTTTCAAAATCAATATAATTCTCTAAATTTTCAAAACCTTCTCCAGTTATCAAATTTATCCTTATACTTTCATTTGAACCATCTTCAAATTCAAAAACATAATCTTGAAAAACATAAATTTTTATTTTTATTTCATGCATACCAACAATAGCATTTTCATCTAAAATTTCTCTTAATACATTAGTTTGATTTGCAATAATTACTTCATTTTCATTATCAAACAGAGTTAAAATATAATTCCTAAGCCTAAACTCCCTCGAACTATCATATTTTGAAAAAATATTTTCGATAGTATGCCTTGCCAAGTTCTCTGCTATCTCGGAACTATTTCTAATGTGTAATCCAATTATCTCCTGAGCAATTGTATTTTCTCTATTTTGAAAATGTCCAGATAAAGTTAAGTTAATAGAAAAATCATCAAGATTATCAGTTATCTTCATAGCTCTCATTGTTTCAAGCACATCTGTTGCAATTATTTTAAATTTAGTTTCTTCAACTATTCTCTCAGAATTACCAATAATAATCTCCCTATTTTCACCATATTTATTTTTATCAGAAAAAAATGTAGGAATTTGAATTAAAATTGTTATAAATATTGCTATTATCAAAACCTCAATTAAAAATACTTTCCAATTGATTTTTTTAACCATTTTTATTTTTAATTAATTATGTATTGGATATCTAAGTATTCCACCAATCCCACTTATTGCCATAAATTGAACCCCTTCTGGAGTTCTATCAGTTACGAGATGTATTACTGCTCCTGAATTTTCTTGAAGTTGAGACAATTCTTCCAATTGCTCTTCAGTTACTGCACCATCTATTATAACTAGTTTGTCAACTGCCCCCATTTCAAGGGCTGTCTTTGTGTTATTATAACCATATGCAACCATATTTGGATTTTTTCCCAATGTTTCAAGAACTTCCTGAAGAATTCTTCTTTCAGTCATAACTTCATCATTTGCCAATACATCTGCTGATTTGTCAAAAAGTTCCTTAAGTCCATAAGGTGTTGTATAAGTTATATCTTTTACTGCAATTATTTTTTTCTTAATATCTTCATTAATATAACTTCCATCAACAAAATTCTGCTTAGTTGTTCCAGGCCCACCTACTATTATGCCTTTAAGTTCTTTCATAAATGTAAATTCTGAAATCATCACATCAGCAACTCTCTTGTAAAATTCAATTGCAGCGCCCTCTCTTATTCTCTCAAATCTTTGTGCTGACTGTCCTCCAGCTTTAAATTTACCTGGAACATTAGATTGCATGTTCCTTATTACTCTTATATTAGAACCAATTAGAAGACCAATTGTTGCTTCTCCTTTATCCATTGCCACAAGTGCATAAGTTGCTTCATTTGTACTCATATCTTCAAGAGGAGCTGTTATGAATCTTTGTTCACATCGGTATAGCTTTAATGGTACTGGTTCTGGTGGTTCAATCCAAAAAACTTGAACATTATCAACATTATCTTTTTCAGAGATATTTCCAGAAAATATTGCAATACCATTTTTTGGAGTATCTTCTATTGTCTTCAATGTTCTAATCATCCTTTCAAGGGCATTGATTACAGATTTTGATGTATTCTTATCTTTAATATTTGTTGCAGTTCCCTGTTCATCCTGAAGAGTATTAATTAGCTTTCCCAGATCATTTCCAGGAGGAAGATAAACAGATATTAACTCTGTATGTCTCCCCCTATACTCTTTCAATTGCTTAATTAACTTTTTTAATTTTAATCTCTCTGTCAGATTAATAGCCATAATTAATAATAATTTGCTCCCATTTATAAAGTTAAAGAATAACTATAAAAAAATCTTAAAAAAATAAAAGTTTATCTATTCGCAAATGATACATATACACTTTTATAGTGGTCGTACATATCCTGAACAAATTTCTTGCCTGCAATTGCATCTTTAACTGATATTTTTTCATCAATTTTTTCCCCAGATATTATCTGGTCTAATGTAACATTTACTCTCTGCCAATCTGAAGCTAAAGCAATTGCATCTTTTTGTATAGATGAGTAGTTTGTACAAGAAAATGTTGAGTAAATACTCCCTGAAAGGTTAATTTGAGAAGGATTGTGAATTCCAAATAATCTATCTACCTTATTACTCCCATTTCTTTTAGAGAATAATGAATTTGATTCATCCAAGGATTCCAACCAATCATTATACTTACTAACCATTTCATCAAATTTTATGCCATAATCAACTCTTCGGTTCATATATAATAGATAAAAATAAAAATATTATAAATTTTTCTTTTCTAAGATTTCAGGAAACTTTTCGTATAAACACTAGAAATGCTGTATGGTCTGTCTCTTTTTTATGTTCTGGCCTTGAAACTCTTCCTTTGACTTTCCAATTCCTAAGAATTACTTCAGATACTTCCTCAAAATAGTATTTATTTGAATCGTCACAAACAAGTTTTGAAATCTCCATAATTTGACCTATTGATGGAATGTAACAAACAATAAATCCTCCTTTTTTAAGGCATTTTAAGTTTTTTTCTAATACAATTGCAGGGTCAGGCATGTCAAGAAAGACAATATCTGCTTGTTCCGAGATATTTTCAATATTTTCTGATAAATCCCCATTTATAAGGTCAACATTGTCTATTTCAAATAATTCTAAATTTTTTCTAATTATTTTGCAGTGGTCTTCTTTTATTTCATAACATAGAACTTTGCTACAAATACCTGAAAAGAAAAGTGTTGCAGCTCCACTGCCACCTCCTGCCTCTATTAGCATAGTTTTTTTATTCATACCAGTTCTTGCAGCAATATATCCAAGATCTTTTGGATTGATAATCTGTGGCCCTCTTTTGATTTTTTGTCTTTTATCATATATATTTGCATCAAAAACAAAAAATTCACCTTTATTGTTCGAAACTATGATATTTTCACCTGAAATTATATCTTCTGCCTTCAAAAAACCTTCTTTACAATGATAATCGCCACTGCCTTCTTTGTAATAATAGTATATACCTGTTTTTTTGCTTATAAGTATCTTCATAGAACTAATAATATAGAAATATTTTTAAACCATACCTATAAATAAAGAAAAAAGTACCTACCGGAGGATGACAACTTATTCGAAAGATTTATAAATAATAAAGAACTTTTATAATTACCACTAAAAAATGAATAGAGAGATGGTTATTAAAATGAAAAAATCAATCAACATTCTAGCAATGCTTCTTTTGGCATTCGTAGCAATGATGGGAACTGTATTTGCAGACCCTATTGAAGTTACTAATGTTCAAATTCAAGAAGTTGGAGGCAATTATATAGTAATTGTTTCATTAGAGAATGCAGATACTCAAACTGGTGTTTACACTGAATTGAGATTTACTGTTGAAGAGCTTGGTACTACAAAAAACCTTGGTGTTGTAAAAGTTGACACAAATGAAACTGTTGTTTTAACATACAACTTAGCAGAAGTTACTGACTCATACGACCTACTTAAAAAAGGAAATGCTTACCAGTTGACTGTTTCAACTGATTCAGATTCAATGACTCAATCATTCTTCTTCGGAAGCGAAAAGAAAACAGATGGTCTTGGACTTATCATTGAAAATGTAAGAGTTAACGGTGAAGAAGTTACAAATAACGAATTCCTTCAGGTTATGAATGGTCAGCATCTAGATGTTAGCCTTAGATTTACTGCTTTGGAAAGATTTGACAATGCAAGATTTATGGTTTTCATTGAAGGATACGAACACTCACCTTTGGTTGGTACAACTGAAGTTTTCTCAGTAAGAGAAGGTGTTGCATATGTTAAGACTGTTAAAGTAGCTTTACCTGCAGACATGAGAGCAGAACAGAATTACAAATTAAGAATTGCTGGTGCTAACGATCTTTCAGGAATTACATACAAAGACTTTACACTTTTTGTTGATACACAAAGACACAGAGTTGACATTTTAGATTTAGTAATGACTCCAAGTTCAGGTGTTGAACCAGGACAGAATCTTATTGCTAATGTTAGAATGAGAAACATGGGTCAAATGTCACAGGATTCAGTTAAAGTTGTTGTAGAAGTACCTTCCTTAGGAATTTCAGAATCTAGTTACTTAAGCAACTTAAACCCTAGAAATGCTGTAACATCAGATGATATGCTATTATTTGTACCTCAAAGTGCAAAAGCAGGACAACATGAAGTTACTGTAAGACTAGTATACAATAATGGATACACACAATCAGTTGATTCATTCGTATTGAATGTACTATCTCCAAAAACTGTTTCAGAACAAAAATTAATTGTTAGCTTTAACGACAATGTTAACCTTAAAGGAAACACAGCAAATACTTTTGAAGTAGTTGTTGCAAACCCTAATCAGCAAAGCAAACCAATTTCAATTACTGCACTTGATAATACTTGGGCAACTGTTGAAGTTAGTCCATCACTTGCAATGGTTCAAGGAGGAGCTTCTGAAACATTTAGAGTAACTGTAACTCCAAGAAGTTCAATCGAAGGTGAAAGAACTCTTACTCTTCTTGTAAAAGAAGGAGGATTGACAGTTAGCGAGATTAAAGTTAATTCATATGTTGAACCTAGTGAGAGTATCAATTGGTTAAATGTTGCTCTTGTAGTGCTACTTATAATCGCAATTATCATCTTGCTTGCTTTGGTTATTACTATTGCAAGAAGAAGAAATGATGAAGGTGGCAGAGAAGTTTCAACTACAGAGGAGTATTATTAAATCTCTCTTCTTTTAATTAACTCAGATTAATTATTATTTAATTATCTGTTATTATAATCAGTTTTTAAAACTGTAATTTAACTTATTTTTGTTTTTAATATTACACATATAGAGATTATACTCTAATTTAATAAAAAATGAATTTTAACCCTAAGGAAGGTGATTTAACAAGTGGATTGTGTAGGCTTTACTTGAAACCTAGCTTATCTGAATCTGCATTTGTAAAGTTTGCTGTTTTTACTGATAAGAGATTTTTTATGAAAGAGTATTATGAAAAACTTATTCCATTCCTTCCTGAAGAAATAAAAGTAATTGGAGATATTACTGGACAGAATTATTTTCAATATACTTTAGGATTAGAAAATGAATTGACTTATGAACAAAATGAAGAACTTTTTGAAAAAACTCGAAAAAACGAATATTCTCCATTTCTTTTTGGTAGAATTGAATTTAAAAGAGAATTAGAAAAAAGAGGATATGGGAAGATAAAATTTTTAGAAGATAGGTTGAATTTAGGAGATGTAATTATATATAAAATCCCAAAAAGAGATGGACTACATAGCTTTTCTAAAGAGGACTTTGAAATAGAACCCAATACAATTTGGCAACATGCAGGAGTATATGTTGGAAATGGGAGGGTAAGGTCTAGGTGGCGTATTAACTCGCCACTGATTGAGCATCCACTAAAAGAAGTAACACCAAACTATTGGGATGGAAAAATAGATAATCTAGAAATAAGAAGATTGTAAATAGATTAAACAATAAAGTTAAAATTTATGGAGTAAAAGTACATCTAAAAGTGTGCCCCGTAAGAGAAGCAGATTTTCCTGCATCTAAACCAAGAGTAAAAACACCAGCATCCACTCCTCTATTCCATGCTCCACCCCTAAGGAAAACAACATCAGTAGAACAATAAGGAGGAGAAAGACAAAAATCAGGAGCTTCATTTATTGTATTCCAACCACCAGATAAACTATTTCCATCAAAGTATCTACCCATTCCCTGATTCTGATTCCAACCACTAGGAGGTCTTTTTAAAGCAGGAACATTAGTTGCATCTCCATGATAATTCATCCATTGTTGATTTCCGCCATGATATCTGCTAGTTCTATGCATCTCCTCATCAACAAATTGCCAGGCATTTCCTGAGAAATCAAAAATTGTATCACCACTACTTAAATATAGCATTCTTTTATTTCTTCCGTCAAAATCACCGCCAGAAATAATACAATCTGCTTCTGTGAAGCCATCCATAACTCCCCCATTGCTACAAGAAATAGTATCAGCTAAATTTACATTTCCTCTAAAAACAGCTCCGGTTCCAACAGTAGAAGAATTCCAATTCTCATCTTGATTAACAACATCATTTGCAATTGTAAGCCATTGTTCCTCTGTTATTAAAGCAAATCCTGTTCCTAAATTTTCGCAGGCAACTTTTGCTTGCTGCCAAGTAATTTTAACCCATGGCAACCCATTTGGAGCTGAATATGCTTCTATTTCATCTAAATCAGCCCAATTATTTGGAAATCCTCCATCCATACCACCATCAGCAATGAATGAAGTAGAAGAACTGTTGTATGCCTTTGCAGTCCATCTCATTACACAAAAATTATCAGTACCATATGTTGGATTACCTTCTACTTCTGACCATTCTCCATTTCCTATTGAATCACAAAGACTTGAAGGAGAAAGAGAAGCAATATTCAAATTAGAAACATCTCTTAAATAAACTCTTTTTGAGATAATATTATTTTCAGTGACTACAACTATTTCTGGTGTTGAAGTAGTTATATTCTCAATACAACTTGAAATATTAAGTGCTTCCATATTTTGAATTGTTCCATTTATTTGGCAATCAATTCCATCTATCTGAACTTTTGAAATTGTTAAATTACTATCTCCAGTCTTAATATACAATACATTTCCAACAATGGTATCAATTCCATAATCAAATGAAGATCTATCTTGTCCTTCAACACTAACAATAAAACCACTCTGAAAAGATTGATACCATATCTGAAAACCAACAAGTGCTACAACAACAAGAAGTAATAACAAAATAGTTGCAATAACTGCAGATATTCCTTTTTTTGAATTGTATTCCATATTAATTTTAAAAAAAAAATCCATATAATACTTTCTATAAACTAATTAATAATAAATATACTTATTTTTCGAGTCTTTTTAGTGCTGAGTAGATGTCTTTGCCTTTGAGCTGAACATCCCTGATTGCTTTGGTCATAGCTAGTGGGTCTTCATGAAGCCATATGTTTCTTCCAATTGCAAAACCAAAGGCACCAGCGTTGTTTACTTCTTCAACTTGCTTTAGAAATTCCTTTGAACTACTTGCAACAGGCCCTCCTGCCATAAGCATCTTTGCCCTGCCACCACATTTAATTTGATATTTCATATCTTCTGGTTTCCCATTGTATTTCATTTTAAGCATGTCTGCTCCAAGTTCTAGACCAATTCTTGCCGAATATGCAAGGATATCTCTATCTAAATCTGATTTTATTGACTCTCCTCTAGGATACATCCAAGAAGTTACTGGAAGTCCATAATCGTGTGCCTCTTCTTGAACTTTTCTAAAATCTTCAAATATCTTAGATTGATATTTTGAACCTGGAAAATTTGTAAATCCAATTGCTTTTGCATTAAGTTCAACAGCATTTTTAATTGAACAAGTGATAGGGGAATAAGGATCATCACTAGGTCCAAGCAATGTCTTCCCATTTACTTTCAAGATTAAATCAACCTTGTATGAATCCGCATATTTCTCTGCAAGTCCTTTATGACATATAAATGCATCAATCTCTCCTTTTTCAGCTATGTTAAAAACATGCTCTGGATTTAATGATTCTCCAGTTAATTTATCAGGTCCATGTTCTAATCCTTGGTCTTGCGCCAAATACAATGCCTTTCCTTCAGTTGACAATTTATTAATTGCCTTGTTTACATCTTTCATATATCCCATTATAGTATAAAATTTAAATCAAGTGATTAAAATATTTTGTATTTGCTAGATAGGGGTTAATATC
>SKGP01000018.1 GCA_007117405.1 Candidatus Woesearchaeota archaeon
TTAAGCCAATGCCTGAATTTCTAAATTATGAAAGCAAACCCTATTATGTTTTAGAAGATGATATTTCTTTTTTGTACGATTTAACTTATATCAATAACGAAGGTGAACTAGTTGTCGAACAGGAGATATTTGAGTCTTTTTTTGATATGATTGAAAACTCAGAGCATTATATACTCTCTGATATGTTTCTTTTTGACAATCATATTGGAAATTTAGAAGAGAGTTATCTTCCTTTATCTTCCATGTTAACTCAGTCTCTTATTGAAAAAAAGCAGAAAAACCCTGAAATGATTATAGATTTTATGACTGATGAGCTAAATACAATGTATGGAGGATATGAAAATGAAAATCTTGAAAAATTGAAAGAATCGGACATTAATGTTTATTTTGCTGATTTGAACATGTTGAGGGATTCAAATCCTGTATACAGCAGTTTGTGGCGAATGTTTTTCATATGGTTTGGGAACAATCCAAATGGGGGTATTCTCACCCATCCTTTTAACTCTGAGTATAAAGTTACAATTAGGAGTTACTTGAAACTTTTGAATTTCAAGGCAAATCATAGGAAAGTTGCAATTGCAGATGATGGTGATGGTAATTGGGTTTCATGGATATCCTCCGCCAACCCACACGATGCAAGTTCTATGCATTCAAATGTAGGTGTATTAATTTATGGTAGTTTTGCAAAAGAAATATATTTGACACAAACTGCTGTTTCTTCGGGAAAAATAAGCGATATAAATTTTAAGATTGAAAATAATAATATAAGAATTGATGATGAGAATTATCTTGAAGTTGTTTTACTGACTGAAAAAAAGATAAGGGATAATATATTATCAGAAATTAGAAGTCTGGAGATGGGCGATGAGATAAATCTTGCCATGTTTTATATTTCTGATAGAAAAATAGTTAGAGAATTGATTAGAGCATCTAAAAGAGGTGTTGAAATAAATATTATCTTAGACCCAAACAAGGATGCATTTGGATATGAAAAGAACGGCATTCCAAATAGGCAAGTTGCATATGAGTTAATAAAAAAATCTGATAATAAAATAAACCTAAGATGGTATAACACTAATGGAGAACAGTTCCATTCAAAAATGATATACATTCAAAAAGCTGATGGTACTCAAATAACTATATTGGGTTCGGCAAATTATACCAAAAGAAATCTAGCAAATTATAATCTTGAGTTGAATATAAAAATAATTGGTGGAGAAAGTTCTTCTTTTTTTCAAGATATAAATAATTATTTTTATAGGATATTAAATAATGAGGACTCAATACAATATACACTTGATTATAATGCATACGAAGATACATCAAGATTGAAATATTTTCTTTACAGATTCCAAGAATTCACAGGGTTTAGCACATTCTAAATTTATAAATAAATAAGCATTATTATTTATTATGATACTAGATGCATTACAAAAAGCAGAATCATTACATAAGGGACAATTTAGAAAAGGAACTAAGATTCCTTATTTTGTTCATATACTTGATGTAGCTAATATATTAATGAATGAAGATGAGATAAGTGATGATATTATTTGTGCAGGAATACTTCATGACACATTAGAGGATACAATTTATTCTAAAGAAGAATTAAGGAGAGATTTTGGGGAAAATATATACTCTTTAGTTAATTTTTGTACTGAACCTGGAAATAATTTCAACTCTTCAAAAGAAGAAAGTATAAAATCTTGGAAACAAAGAAAAAAGCATTCAATTGAGTCTTTAATTTTAGGTAATGAAATGGAAGTATTGATATTTCTTGCAGATAAATATTCTAATCTTAAATCAATTAAAGAAGATTTGATTCTTTCAGGAGATAATGTGTGGAAAAAATTTAATTCATCTTATGATGATATAAAATGGTATTATACAACTATTAGAGAAGTTGCAGAGAAAAAAATTCCTAATAGGAGGACATATAGGCTTTTTGGAAAACTTGTTGATGATGTTTTTAAGAGTAATTAAAAAAGTAAGTTATAAAAAAGCATTTTAAATTCCAATAAATATGGTTAATTTAACTGTTAAAATTGATGATTTAATTAGACATCAAAAAGCAAGAGAATTAAGATTTGACAAAAATAACATTAGTCTTTTTTTTGGTTTTGAGAATTATGATAATTCAATACCTACAAACTCTAGGAGTATAATAAACTTACTTTACAAATCAAAAGTTACTGCTATAGTTGGTTTTGAAATTTCAGACAATTTTATTGAGATTGAACAAATACAAGGGAGAAAGTGTAAAAGGTGTTATAAACCCTTAGCATCGATAAATTGGGAGAGATACCTAATAAGAAGTGTGATTGAATTTGGAAGAACCTTAGAAGAGATAAACCAAGTTTTATCTAAAGATAGTTTAGCACAGATTTATGAATCTTATAATTATATGGATGCAGAGAGAGCAACTAAAAGATATGATTTGCCTTGTATTCAAGAGGGTTTTAGTTATGATAAGAAAAGAAAATTATTTGTAAGAAATATTTGATTAGAAATTATTAAAAATATTTGGCTTAGAAGATAAAACTTATAATAAATGGACAATAATTATAATTTATGAAGCTTTCCGATAGAAAAAGAATAGAGTATGATATTCTCCTGATTTCAATGATTGGCAAAGAAATAGAAGTAATTGAATCAAACAATAAGAACTTAATTGGGGTAAAAGGTACTCTTGTTTATGAATCTGCAAACCTTTTTTATATTGAAACAAAGTCTGGAATTAAGAAAATACTAAAATCTCAGGTAACAATTAAAACAGAATTCGAAGGGAAACCTTTAAAAATAGATGGACGCTTACTTTTAAGTACAGTATTGTCTAGAATCAAAAAGACAAAGTAAAGGGAAAAGGTTCTCTTTAGACTTTTTACAATCTGTTAACCGCAGAGATTCAAGATAACACAATAAAAATACTTGGCATGCAAAGTCTTCTATTCAAGACTGTTTTAATAAAAAATGAAAACAAGCGTAGGTTATAATTTAGAATATAAACCAAAAGAAGAATGTTTTGATGAGAAATGTCCTTATCATGGCAAAACTTCTGTTAGGGGTAAAATCTTTGAAGGAACAGTAACTTCCGATGCGATGTCCAGGACTGTTAAAGTGGAATGGGAAACACTTGTTAAAGACAAAAAGTTTTCCAGATACTATAAGGTAAAATCTAAAGTATCAGCTCACAATCCTGACTGCATTAAAGCAAAAAAAGGAGATAAAGTTCTTATTGGAGAGACAAGGCCGCTTTCAAAAACAAAGCATTTTGTAGTATTGAGGGTGATTGAACAATGAAAGCAATAAAAAGAGGAAATTCAAGAGGACTTCCTATTGGGGCTTATGTTGATGTAGTTGACAATTCTGGAGCAAGAGTTGTAAAAATAATCTCTGTTAAAGGCTATAAATCTGTAAAAAGAATGCTTGAATGTGCTGGAGTTGGAGACTTAGTTACAGCAAATGTTGTAAAAGGAAAGCCTGATATGAAACACACAGTTGTTAAATGTGTTATTGTTAGACAAAAGCAACAATATAAAAGACCTGATGGGACAACAATTTCATTTGAATCAAATGGTGCTGTTGTTATCAAGGATGAGAAAACTTATTCGCCAAAAGGTACTTTGATAAAGGGTGCGATTGGTAAAGAAGTTGCAGAGAGGTTTCCAGTAGTTGCAAGAATTGCAAGTATTATAGTTTGAGGTGAAAAATGAAAAAGTTATGGTCAAAATTTTGGAAATCGTCGATTCAGTCTAGAAAGCAGAGAAAATATACATTTAATGCTCCTCTTCACATTAGGCACAAATTAATGGGTGCGCCTTTGTCAAAAGAGCTTAGGTCTGAATATAAGATAAGAACAGTTCCAGTTAGAACTGGGGATACTGTAAGAGTTAAAGCAGGTCAATTTAAGGGTAAAATAGGAAAGATAACGAGTGTATCTCTTTTTCATCTTAAAGTTCACATTGAAGGTGTTCTAATAAAGAGAAATGACGGTACAGAGGCTATGTATCCTGTTAATCCTTCAAATCTTGAAATTTTAAAATTAGATTTGAGTGATAAAAGAAGACATGATAAGTTGGAGGCAATAAAGAAAAATGGCAAACAGTAGACACTTAAAAAGAACAAGTATGCCTATATCCTGGCCAGTTCAAAGAAAGTTAATTACATTTATATCAAGACCAGTACCTGGTTCATATAATAGAAAATATGTAGTTTCTTTAACTGTTCTTTTAAGAGACATACTTAAAATTGCAAAAACCTCGAAAGAAGTTAAATTCATTGTTCATAATAAAGAAGTTTTAGTTAATGGAAAAGAAGTATCTGAATCTAAATATGCATGCGGGATGTTTGATATTGTTGAAATAAAATCCTCTGAAGAAAAATTTACAATTTTATTTGATGAATTTGGAAAAGTAAGGATTATACCTGTTAAGGATAATTTATTATATTTAAAAGTTTCAAGTAAAACTATTGCTTCGGGGAAAAAATATCAGATTAATTTCATGAATGGATATAATATATTTGTTGATGAAAAAACTTTCAAAAGTGTAAAAGTTAATGATACAATTATCTATGATTATAAATCAAAGAAAGTTTCAAAAACAGTTCCATTGAAAGAGGGTTCATTTACATATATTTTTGATGGTAAATATAAAGGAAAATTTGGTGAAGTAAAGTCTTTTGTTCATTTTAATGGTGTAGCAAAAGATACAGTTCAAGTACAAATTGCAGATGAACTTCACACAACAGCAAAAGATTATTGTTTTGCTATTGGATTGAAAAAAGAAGATTTGAAGAGGTTTGAATAAAAATGGAATCAAAAATTAAAATCAATCCAATGAGAGAAGTTTTTCTTGAAAAGGTTACAGTAAATATTTGTGTTGGAAATGATAAACAGGGAATGGTAAAAGCAGAGAAATTACTTTCTAAGCTTACAGGAAAAACTCCTGTTAAAAATTCTGCAAAAAGAAGGCTTGCAACATGGCAAATTAGACCAGGCCTACCAATAGGATATAAAGTGACTCTTAGAGATGAAGATGCAGCTAAGTTTTTAAAATGGGTTTTAGATTCAAAAGGAAAAACATTAAATTCATCATCCTTAGACCAGACAGGAAATTTCTCATTAGGATTTCAGGAATATCTAGAATTAAATGGAATGAAATATGACGCAGATATAGGTATTATGGGTTTTGAAGTTATGGCAACTTTTGCAAGGTCAGGTTTTAGAATAAAGAAGAGAAATATGAGACCTGCAAAGATACCTCATAGACATAAAGTTACAAAAGAGGAAGTCATAAAGCTTCTAGAAAAAGATTTTGGGGTGAAGGTGAAATAAAATGACAGCAAAAAATTTTAGCAAAGTTCAGAAACAATTAGGAGCAAAACCTGCAAAATGGGCAAAGTATGTTAAACATAACAAACCTAAAGAAAGAGAATTTGGGTATGGTGTTAAAAGATGCGAGTTTTGCGGAACTACTAGAGGACATATTGGTAAATATGGTTTAAATATCTGTAGAAGATGTTTTAGGCTTAATGCTACAAAGTTGGGGTTTAAGAAATTAAATTAAAAATGGTATTAAATGATCCAATCTCAGATGCGATGTCTAAAATTAACAATGCAGTAAATGCAATGTATAAAAATGTGACAGTTAAGAAAACAAAGTTGATATTACCAATACTTGATGTACTCAAAGAAAACAATTATGTTGGTTCCTATGAGATTATTGATGATGGAAGACAAGGCCTTGTAAAAATAAATTTACTTGGTAATATCAATAAATGCGCAGCAATTAAACCAAGATATCCTGTTGCTGTAGAACATCTTGAATCCTTTGAAAAAAGATTCCTGCCTGCAAAAGATTTTGGAGTAATTATCCTTTCTACAAATAAAGGATTACTTACTCAGAAACAGGCAAAAGAAATGAATATAGGAGGTATGCTTGTTGCATATTGTTACTAAAATGGCTCAAATCAATAAATTAGTTAAGAAAAAGTGGGACACTTTTGAAAAGCATGTAGATTTGCCACAGGAAGTAAGTGCTGTATATGAAGATTCAATTTTGACTGTTAAAGGACCTAAAGGAGAGATTTCAAAAAAAATGAGATATCCTTTTGTTTATATTAAAGTTGATGGTTCAAAAATAATTATTGGAACTAATCATTTTTCACAAAAAGAAAAAAAGATAATTTCAACATATGAAGCTCATGCTAATAATTTGGTTAAAGGAGTTACGGAAGGTTTTGAATACAAACTTGCAATAGTTTATGCAAAATTCCCTATGACTGTAGGTTTATCAGGAAGCAAATTTGAAGTAAAAAATTTACTTGGTGAGAAAGTTCCAAGAACATTTGAAATTCCTTCAGATGTTAAAGTTGAAATAAAAGGCAAGGAAATTGTTGTATCTGGTATCGATAAGGAAAAAACAGGCCAGGTTGCAGCAAGGATTGAACAGCTAACAAAGATAACTCATCTAGATAGAAGGGTTGTTCAGGACGGCATATTTATCACAAAAAAACCTCATAAGAGTTATGTATGAAAATGGTAGAAAAATTATTAAAAGTAAGATCTGCGGTAAAAAAGAGAAAACCTACATACAAGAGGGTTCAATCTCATCAGTTTGCCAAATTATCTGAAGTGAAATGGAGAAGGCCTAAAGGTCTTGGGAACAAAGTTAGGAGAGGAAGAAGAGGAAAACCATCGATGCCACAAGTTGGTTACAAATCTCCAAAACTGGTAAGAGGACTTCACAAATCTGGATTAAGAGAAGTTATAGTAAATAATCTTGAGGACATGAAGAAAATTAATCTTAAAGAACAAATTGCTGTTATTGGTGCTAAAGTTGGTGCTAAAAAAAGATTAGAGCTATTGTCATATGCAAAAGAAAAAAAGATTTCATTTGTAAATATAAAAGATATTGACAAAGCAATCGAGCAAAACACTAAAAAGAAAAAAGAAGTTAAAAAGAAGGAAGTAAAAAAAGACAAAGCTTCTGATAAAAAAGATTCAAAAACAAAAGTTGAAGAAGTTAAATCAGAAGAGAAAGCTACTCCTTCAAAATCTGAAAAGCAAGGAGGTAAAGAGAAATGAAACTTTCTAAGCAAAAAGAATTAGCTGCAAGAACATTGAATGTTTCTAAAAAAAGAATTAAACTAAATACATCAACTCCTGAAGGAAAAAAAGATTTGAAAGAACTTATTTCAAGAGAAGGGGTTAGAGACCTAGTTGAAGATAAAATTATCGTAAAAACTCCTAAAAAAGGAAATTCAAGGACTAGAGCAAACCATATTCTTGTTCAGAAGAAAAAAGGAAGAAGAACTGGCCATGGTAGCCGTAAAGGAACTGCAAATGCAAGACATGGTGAAAAATCCAAGTGGATGGTTAAAATTAGAGCACTTAGAGCTTTGCTTAAAGAACTTAAAGACTCAGATAGACTTGATACAAAAACTCACAAGGAATTGTATCTTAAGTCAAAAGGGAACTTTTTCAGAAATAAAAGGCACCTTATGCTTTTTATAGAGCAGAACAATCTGCTTAAGGAGGTTAATAAAAATGAAAAATCCAAATAAAAACAGAGTTTTCAGATTTAACAGAAGAATCAGAGGACAAACTGATTACAATCAGAGATTAAGATTTTTGAAAAGTAACATGCCAAGACTTGTTGTAAGAAAATCAAATAAGAATATGCTTGTTCAGATTGTTCAGTATGCTTCAGAAGGAGATAAGATTATAACATCATCAAAATCAAGAGATCTTTCAAGTTTTGGTTTCAAAATTAATTCGGGAAATATCTCTGCTGCATATTTGACAGGATATCTTGTTGGAAAAAAGGCTCTTAAAAAAGGATTTAAGGAAGAATGTATTGTAGACCTTGGTCTTGCAAAAGTTTTTTCTGGTTCAAGACTTTTTGCTGCAGTAAAAGGAGTAGTTGATGCTGGAATTAAAGTTAGAGTTTCAGATTCAGTATTTCCTGCAGAAGATAGGATAAACGGTTCCCATCTTAAAGCAAAAGATTCTGAAAAAGTAATTCAAAGCACTAAAAAAGCAATAGAGGGTATGAAATAAAATGGCAGAAGAAAGAAAACCGTTTAAGAAACAGTTTAGAAGAGACAGACCTGAGAGAAGGAGAGCTCCACAACCTGCAGAAGAAAAAGTTTGGGAACCAAAAA
>SKGP01000010.1 GCA_007117405.1 Candidatus Woesearchaeota archaeon
AAACCAGAACCTAAATTGTATGCAACTTTTTTACCTAAAAAAAAATCTTTAACTGAAATTTCATGTATAAATAAAAGATAATTATAATAATCATCTACAATCTCCTCGAATGAAGAGTCTATTTTGTATTTAAAAAAATCTACATTTTTACTTTTTTCAATGTAATTTTCAAAAGATTCGAGTTTCTTTAATTCTACTTCAGCAATTCTCCCACAATATATGTCTTTTTTTTTAGAGTATTTGCCCCTTTCTTTTGTTGCACTGCCATCACAAAGCCTTGAGGGTTTCCTTTTCTTAGTTCTTCCGTCCCTTTCATAAATAGTTTCTCTAATATACAAATACCCGTTTTTTTGAGAAAGAGAAGTCTTTTTTTCCCATAACATAAATAACAAAGGATATCTTAATTTATAAATTTACCCCCCTGAATAAAAAATAAGAAATGATTAATTTAAGCTACATTTAGTAGCTTTTTAAGTAATATTGAATTAAATATTGAAAATATAATATATGTACCTAACCAACCTAATGTGAACCATCCAAACACATTGAAAAATTGCCCAAAAGGTGCATAAATTTTAACTATCATAGCAAATACTATTAACAAAGGAAGCATTGTGATTATTATTACTTTTGGATTTAGCATGTATTTGATATTTTCAAAATTTTTCTTCATTATCTCTTTTTGCATTTTTTGAGCCTTCTGAGGGTCTGTTTTCATTGTTTCCCTCATATTTTTTTGAATTTTTTTCATATCAGCTTTTAGTGCCTTTATTCTGACTTGGTCTGTCATGTATTTATTTACAAGTGTTATAAATAAAGAAACAACAAGAGATATTAGAAATATATCTAGAGTAGGACTTGTTGTAAAAGGGGCCGTATGGCCAAGAATCTCAAATGGAGCACTTGCTATTGATTGATTTATTGATTCGTTTGTCAAATTCATAAACAAATTTAATTGAGTATTATTTATAAATGTTTTTTAATTAGAAGAATTATGAGATACTCGAGACAAACAAGTTTTTTAAACTCAATTCAAAATATTCCTGAGAATTTTTATTCTGAGATTAGAAATAAAAAAATAATTGTTGTGGGGTGTGGAGGGGTTGGAAGCTTGCTTAGTCAAATGCTTGTTAGGGGCGGCTTTCTAAATTTAACCTTGGTTGATAATGATATAATAGATGAAACTAATTTACAAAGACAAGCATATTTTGAAGAAAACATTGGAGAAGGAAAAGCCGAAGCTTTAAGAGAAAATCTTTTAAAAATTGATAAAAATGCAAATATAAAAATTTACCAACTAGCACTCGATGAAAATAATATAAAAAAGATTGCTATGAATTGTTCTCTTATAATTGATGCAACAGACAACTTTGAAACAAGAAGAATTATTAATGATTACTCTGAAGATAAAGGAAAAGATTGGATATATAACGGGGCGGTAAAGACAGAAGCAATGAGTGCAATATTTTACGGTAATGATAAAATGTTTTCAAAAGTTTTTCCAAAAAATGCTGCTAATATAAGTTGCTGCGAGGTTGGAGTTCTTTCATCAACTACATCTTTAAGTGCAAGCCTTGCTTACAATATGGTGTTAAAATATTTTTTGGGAATAAAAGAAAATAAATTAGTGAAAATTAATTTATGGAATTACAAAATATATGAGATAGAAATAAAATGAAAATTCAAGATTTTACAAATATAGTAATATATGATAATGAAAATAGAATTTTAATGCAAAAAAGATGTTCCAAAGCAAAAATATACCCAAATTATTGGGGACTTTTTGGAGGAAAAATTGAAAAAGATGAAAGCCATAGACAGGCAATTGTTAGGGAAATAAAAGAAGAACTTGATTTTTCTCTTGATAACCCAATATTTGCTTTTGAAACACCATATTTTATTGAAGAAATTGCCAAAGGGAATTGGTTTGTTTATACTTATAAAATGAATGATAATGAGAAAAAAATTTTAAGGCTTCTTGAAGGAGAAGATTGGGGCTGGCATTCCTTTTCTGAAATTGAAAAACTTAAAATAAATGATGATATGAGAGAAGTTTTAAAAAAAATTGAGAATATAATAAAATATGGTAAATGATAATTTAATTGAAAGACTTAGAGGTTTGAATCTTATTAGTGTAGATTCTACAAATGTTGGAGGAAATATTTCAATTGACCTTACAATTTCCAAAAACGGAGGTTCATATTTTCTTGAACCTGAAAATGTATATCACTACTCAGCTTTTCTTGCCGATATTTATTCTCAGCTTCTTTTTGCTAATGAAAAAAATGAAAAACTCAAATTTTATACTAAATTTGAAAATTTTGAAGAGCTAAAACTAGATTTTCATCTGAGAAATATTTCAAGAGAAAGAGAGAAAAGAATTTATGAATTTTTTGATGGTTCTAATTTTTCTTTTTTTGAAACTTATTTTTATTATAATCTTGAATTTAATATTGGAAGTCGACTCATTGGTTTTCCCGGATATGAGGGAATTCGAAATTCTAAAGATTTTAATCATAGAGTTGAAAGCTTAAAAAAAAATTTTACATTAAATTAAAAATGAAACTTGAAAAACAGATTGTGGGGAAATTTGAAAAAAGATACAAGAGATTTTTTGCCGACAGCATTTTAGAAAATGGAGAGTTGGTTGTATCACATTGTCCAAACTCGGGTTCTATGAAGAGCCTTATGGATTTAGAAAATTTAACTTATATGACTTTCAATGATGACCCAAAGAGAAAACTCAAGTATACTTTGAATGTTATGAAACTGGAAAATGGCGCTTTTGCATGTGTTAATACAAGTTTGCCAAACAAAATTGTTTATGACGCCATTGTTAATGGAGAAATTCCTGAAATTAAAGATTTTGATACAATCTTGAGAGAAGTTAAATATGGTGAAGAAAATTCCAGAATAGATATCTTATGTGAAAAGGGCGGAGAAAAAATTTTTATTGAAGTAAAGAATGTAACTTTGATTGAAAAAGACAGCCCAGGGATTGCAATGTTTCCAGACGCTGTTACGGATAGAGGCGCAAAACACCTTAGAGAACTTGCAAAGGAAGTTGAAAAGGGCAACAGGGCGGTGATGTTTTACTTAGTCAACAGGACTGACGCAGAAAGCTTTGCCGTTGCCGAGCATATCGACAAAAAGTACAAAGCTGAGTTTGACAAGGCCAAGGCTGCAGGAGTTGAGATCCTTGTTTACAAAAGTAAAATTTCTATTTCAGGCGAAGATAATAATTGCGAAGTAGATATCGAAATCGACAAAAGATTAAACTAACTCTAATAAAATAGATTAGAGAAATAGAGTTAGTATTAGTGAGATTATTCCGATTAGGATGATGCTTCCAAAGGCAATCATAACTCCTTTACCAAACTCTTTTGAACCCAAATAAAAAGCAATTGCACCCTTAAATATAGTGTTTGTAACTGCTGCAATCATAATTCCTATTGTTGCGGCTAGCTGTGAAATTGAACCTTCTGCAGATAATGTGGAAAGAGTTATTGTTATTGCATCAACATCTGCGAGGCCTGAAAAAAATGCAACAAGATAAATTCCAGAATCACCAAAGAGAATTGAAAAAAGTTTTGCTAAAAATAATATAAATACAAAGAATATTCCAAATTTAAATGCGGGCCAAAATGCAAAAGGAGATTTTAAATTAAATTTTTTTACATGGTTGAGTCTTTTTCTTTTAAAAATAAAAACTGCAATTAAAATCCCAGAAAATCCCATAATTAAAAAAACTAATAAAATATTTGGAAGCAATGAGGGATTAATTATTGCAACTTCAACAATTATTCTAAAAAACATTATAGAAGATGCGATAACCGTTCCTACAATTAAAGGTGAAGATAGATAACTTAGTTTTCTACTTTCAATGGCAAATGAGGAAGTTAGAGCAGTTGAACTCATAAGTCCCCCCAAAAAGCCAGTGAACAGAATCCCTTTTTCTGTACCAAAAAGTTTCATCATAATATAACCAAAATAACCTATTCCGGAAATTAAAACCACCATAAGCCAAATATAAAAAAAATTGAAAATATCTAAACTTTCAAGCAATGTAGGATCAAAAATATTAAAGCTAAGTAGTATGTCTCCTATAATTGGAAAATCAAGGGGAGAATAATTTTCATTTGGAAGAATTGGAAGAATTATAAGAGAGATTATTGCAAATTTTAATGTAGCATACATCTCTTTTTGTTTTAAATGTTTTGCAAAGCTGTGAAAAGCATTACCTAAAAACAAAGTTCCTGTTAGGAGAATTGACAAGAATATTGCAAAATAATAATAAGAAATACTAACTAAAACACCAATTATAAAAACAACTATTGCACTTACTTCACTTATTAAAGAAACAGAAGTTGGTGACATTTTTGTAACTGCCCTATATGCAAATATAATTGCCATAAAAATTCCAAAAATCCCAGTCAATAGAAAATAGCTATTTTCAAATATATCAAATGCTAAAAACCCAAGCAAAAAACCCAAAACAGAAATTAATGTATAAGTTCTAAAACCTGCAAAATCAGTAATTTTTTCTTTTTGTAGTCTTATTTCTCTTTCAACTCCAACTAAAGCTCCCAGAAGCGCAGACAAAATAAGTCCAAAGAAAATATTATCAATCATAATTTTAAATTTAAATAATAAATTTAAATTATTTATTCCTTTAAATCAAGTGACAAAATAATAAAAAACAAATAAATAATAAAAAATTATGAAAATAATATTCCATGGTGCGGCAAGAGAAGTTGGAAAGAGCTGTATTGAAATACAGAGTGAAGGCAAAAGATATATTATGGATGCCGGGATTAAATTTATACACAGCGGAATTGAATATCCTCAGTTTTTAGATAAGATACATGAGCTTGATGGAGTGTTTATATCACATGCACATCTGGACCATTCTGGGGCATTACCAATGCTCGAACATAAAAATTTAAATTGTCCTATATACCTTACAGCATTAACTTGGAAAATAACAAATCTACTTCTTGAAGATTCATATCATCTTGAAAAACTAAAACATATACATCCAGCTTATGTTGAAAGAGATATTAGGAAGATAAAAGATGATTTAAGGTTTGTAAAATTTGACCAAGAGTATGAAACTCATGATGGGAAAATAAAATTTAGATTCCTAAACTCTGGGCATATTCCTGGCGGAGCAAGCATACTTATGAAAGTTGAAGGTAAAAATGTTTTATATACAGCAGACATTAATACAGAAAATACAAATTTGATGATACCTTCACTATTAGGAAATCTTCAAGAGAAAATTGATATACTAATTACAGAAAATACTTATGGAGATAGAGAGCATCCTGATAAAAAAGATTCTGAGGAGGGTTTAATAAAATCAATAAATACATGTATTGCTGGGGGTGGTTCTGCACTTGTTCCTGTTTTTGGTGTTGGAAGATCTCAAGAAATATTATTAATACTTTCAAAGCTTGATAAAAGAATACCTATTTATCTTGACGGGATGGCAAAAAAATTAACTTCTCTTATTCTTGAAACTAACGACCCATATGTTGATAACAAAGAACTTTTAGCACAAATGTTTAATAGAGTAAAAATGGTAGATGGATTTAACAAAAGAAAAGAAATTGCTAAAAAAAAAGGAGTTGTTATTGTTACAACATCTGGAATGGTTCAAGGAGGTCCTGTTGTTGAATATACCTCCCATTTTATTAATGAAGAAAACAATTTTATTATTCTTACCGGATATCAAGCAAAAGGAACAAACGGAAGATCATTATTTGAAGACCATCTCTTCTATAGTCATCATCAAAGATTTCAAGTAAAATGTCATGTTAGAAAGTTTGACTTTTCAGCGCATTATGGACAAGATTCAATACATATATTAGTTGAAAAACTAAATCCTGAGTATTTAATATTGCAACATGGAGATATTGAAGCACTAGAAGCTGTTAAATTGTATTTTGATAGGAAAGGAAGAAAAAATGTTCTAATTCCACAAATAGGAGAAGAGATGAAATTTTAATCTGAATTTTTAAATTTTAGTTTACTTTAGTAAAGTTTAGTTTACATTTTAAAATTAAAATATATAAAATAAATATGAAATTCTTAATATGTGAACAGAGAAAATAAAAAAACAATGATTGAGCTATTTGCCTCAAAATCAAATTATGGCATAATAAGAGAATTAAAGAGAACAAGTCGTGCTCTTCAATTTAAGGATTTTAAACTACTTATAAATCCAAAATCTAATAGAAAGTATTCTACAAAAACCATTGCTTTTTGTCTAAATGAACTTAAAAAGAATGGAATTGTGAAAAACGAAATAGTTGAAACTGGGAGAAGAAGCCATCTGGGGTATTGTATAACACCTAAAGGTTACTTTGCTTGTCAAATACTAGAAGAAGCAGAAAAAAATTATCAAAAGTTAGGAAAAGAAAAATTAATACAAATTAAAAATAATTAATGACTTTTTGCAAAATATGCCCAGCAGGTTGCTGGTTTGCCGGAATAAAAACATTTTATTCCTTTTAATGATTTTTTTTCAAATTTAAAAGGTATGCACGAAGATTTTGCTCCTGTTTTATCTTTGATTTCGTCTTCACTCTCAATACTTTCTGCCCAAGGAACAAGACACCTTTTTCCTTCTAGTATTGCATTTTCAAATGATTTGAAATCAAATGTTTGAACTGTTTTTTCTTCCATCATTTTTAAAGACCTTTCAAAAAGATTTTTATGCATTTCTTCAAGTAAGCTTGAAACTGTATTTGGTATATTTTCGATTTTAACTTCTATTTTTTCATATATATCTCTTCTTGCGATTTGAACTACACCATTTTCTATATCTCTCGGGCCTATTTCTATCCTAAGTGGAATTCCTTTCATTTCCCAATCATTAAATTTAAATCCTGCTGAAACATTGTTTCTATCATCAATAAACGGACTAAATTTTTTAAGTTTCTTTTTAATCTCTTTTGCTTTTTTCAAAACAATTTCTTCTTTTCCTTTAAATAGCAAAGGTACAATAACTAATTTATTTTCAGCAACCCGCGGAGGAAGCACTAAACCTTTGTTGTCTGAATGAATCATAATCATTGCACCAATTGATCTTGTTGAAAGACCCCAAGAATTTTGATAAACATATTGCTTTTTTTGATTTTTATCTAAAAATGTTATATTAAATGCTTTTGCAAAATTTTGACCAAGGTGATGTGAAGTACATGCTTGAATTGATTTTCCATCTGCTGGTGAAAATGGTTCTGCGGTTAAAGAGTAATCTGCTCCAGCAAATTTTTCTCCAACAGATTTTCTTCCCAAAGTTACTGGTATAGCTAATAACTCTTCATAAGTTGCTCTATATGCTTCAAGAGCCGCTAAAACATCTTTATCTGCTTCTTTTTTTGTTGCAAAAACAGTATGCCCTTCCTGCCATAAAAATTCCCTATTTCTTAAAAAAGGTGTTGCATGCTTAAATTCCCAACGAACCACATTACACCATTGATTCATTTTTAAAGGTAAATCCCTATAAGATTGAATCCATTTTGAATAAGCATCATACATTATTGTTTCGGAAGTTGGCCTTATTGCAAGCCTTTCTCCTAATTTTGTATCTCCACCGTAATCAACCCAAGCAACTTCAGGAGCAAATCCTTCAACATGGTCTTCTTCTTTACAAAGAAGTTTTTTTGGTATAAAAAGAGGGAAATATGCATTTTTAACACCCATTTTTTTTATTTTATCATCTAAAAAGTACTGTATTTTTTCCCAGATCTGATATGAATTTGGTTTAAATATCATACATCCTGCAACATCTGTGTATTCTATTAAATCTGCTTTTTGGATTACTTGAGTATACCATTCAGAAATATTTTCTTCTTTTTTTGCATTTATTGCAAGTTCCTGTTGTTTTTCTTTTTTCATTTTCACCTATATTTTTTTTTATCTGAATTATATCGCTCAAACATTTTTTTTAAATCTTCTGATTCTTTTGAATATACATTAAAATAATTTTTATTTCTACAATAAAAATCATGAAAATCAAAAGAAAAGAATCCCTCTAAATATCTTTCCATTTCCTTTTCCATTCCAAACTTCAACATGCATCCCGGATAATACAAGGT
>SKGP01000060.1 GCA_007117405.1 Candidatus Woesearchaeota archaeon
AAAAAGAAAATAATATAAATAACAATATTAAATTAATTATTATGGCAGGAATTAAAGCTGAATTAAAAATAATCCTTGAAGAAACAGGAAATATCTCAAAAGAGTTTGAAGAAGCATCTGAAATAGTTGTAAAAGAATCCCTTAAAAATGCAGTAATATATTCAAAAAAAAGATTTGAAGAAAAAGAAAAAATAATTAAAAAAACATACAATATAATAGTAAAAAAATATCCAGATATGATGTTGAAATTTAGAAATTATCTCAACACATTTGAAAAAATAAAAGAAATGTTCTATAATGATTTAGATCGGAATTCATTTAACAAAACTATAATAGAAGCATACTCAACTTCATTTGAAAAACTTGCAAAAGGATTTGAACAAGAATTCAAAGAAGAATTATACAAAACAATAAACTAATCTTAAATAATATAAATCTCAATTAGATTTATAAACTCGCTTTTCTTATTTTTAAAATATGAAAGAATTAGAAAGCAAAAAACCAACGATAGAAGAATTTACTGTATTTTGCAAAAAAAAAGGATTTGTATTTCAAGCAGCCCAAATTTATGGAGGTCTTGCTGGATTTTTTGACTTTGGTCCACTTGGTGTTGAAATAAAAAATAATTTAAAAGCTGAATTTTGGAAAAAATTTGTTCTTAAAAGAGAAGATATATTTGGACAAGACGGTTCAATAATTACAAATCAATCTGTTTGGAAAGCATCGGGCCATGTAGATACTTTTGCAGATTTAGTATTAACAACAAAAGAAACCAAAACTAAACTAAGAGCAGACCATTTTATTGAAGATACATTAAATATTCCAGTAGATGGAATGAATGCTGAAGAAATCAATAGCCTAATAAAAAAACACAATTTAAAATGGAAAGGAGAAGAATTTGAAGAGGTTAAAAATTTCAATCTTATGTTTGTAACTCAAGTGGGTGCCGACGCAAATAAAAATTCAATCGCATATCTAAGACCTGAAACAGCACAAAGTATATTTCCAAACTTTAAACAAATAGCAGAAGTATCAAGAGCAAAACTCCCATTTGGAATCGTGCAAATTGGTAAAGCCTTTAGAAATGAGATATCACCTAGAGATTTTGTTTTCAGAAGCCGTGAATTTGAACAAATGGAAATGGAATACTTCTTCAATCCTAATTCTAAATGTGAATTACTAACAGAAAAACAAAAAAAAACTAAAATCATGTTTCTTTCAGCTGAAAACCAAGATAAAGACTCATCAGAAATGATAGAAACTACAATAGAAAAACTTCTAAAAGATAAAAAACTAAATGAATATCATGCATTCTGGTTAGCAGAATTCTTTAACTGGTTTACAGAAGATATTGGATTCAAATATGAAAATTTAAGAATTAGAGAACATATTAAAACAGAACTATCACATTATTCAAAAGGAACTTTTGATATTGACTATAAATATCCTTTTGGATACAAAGAAATGCTTGGTATGGCAAATCGTGGAAATTATGACCTAAATCAACATCAAGAACACTCAAAACAAAAACTTGAATTTTTTGATGAAGCAAACAAAGAAAAACTTCTTCCTCATGTTATAGAACCTTCACTGGGTGTTGAAAGATTTTTTATGGCAATTTTAAATGAAACATATATAAATGATGAGAAAAGGGGCAATATTGTTCTAAATTTGCCTCCAAAAATAGCACCATACAAAGTTGGAGTGTTCCCTCTTGTAAATAAAGAAGAACTGACAAAAGTTGCAAGGGAAATATATGAAGACTTAATAGAAGAAGATATCTCAGCATTTTACGACAGGTCAGGGTCAGTTGGAAGAAGATATGCAAGAGCAGATGAAATAGGGACTCCATACTGTATAACTGTAGATTTTGAATGTATTGAAGAAGGAAAAGACAATGGAACTGTAACAATCAGAGATAGGAATACAACTGAGCAAAAAAGATTAAAAGTAGAATCACTTTCAGGAGTTATAATAAGTCTAATTAAAGGAAACCTGAAATTTGAGGATTTATAATATGCCAAAAAAAGAAATTGAAAACAATGCAGAAGAAAGAGTAAACAAAATATACATTTACTTTACATGGTTTTTTAGATTTGCTTTAGTTATTGCACTGATTTTAGAAATATATCAACAAAGATGGCTTTTATTTTTTGTAACTCTGCTCGCATTATTTTTAACCTTTTTTCCAGTTTTTTTTGAAAAAAAATACAACATATATATTCCCCCAGAATTCCATCTTTTTATTACCATATTCATATATGCATCGATATACCTTGGTGAAGTTCACCGATTCTATGACAGATACTGGTGGTGGGACAGTCTTCTTCATGCAGGAGCAGGATTTGCTCTAGGAATAATTGGATTTGCTATTATGTATGTACTTTTCAAATCTAACAAAATTAAAGCCAGTGCCTCGATGATTGCTTTTTTAGCATTTTGTTTTGCCGTTGCTATGGGAACTCTATGGGAAATATTTGAATTTACAATGGATACAATTTTTGGTTTAAATATGCAAAAAACACATATAGGAACTGGAGTTACAGATACTATGTATGATTTAATTATCGACTCATTGGGAGCATTAGTTGCATCAATTGCAGGTTATTTTTACTTAAAAAAAGGAGACTCAAGAATTTACAATAAGTTAGTAAAACACTTTGAAAAAAAGAATCCACATTTATTTAAAAAAAATAAATAATTTCAATCTCAAATAAACATAACTCTTTAGGGAATTTTTATAAATAAAGATATTTTGCAATAATATATGAAAGAACTCTTAATTGACTTTTTAAAAAAAACTATAGAATATGAAATGGATTTTGAAAATCTTATTGAAAAACCAAAAATAGCTGAACATGGTGATTTCTCTCTTCCAGTATTCACATTAGCAAAAGAATTAAAAAAATCTCCTCAAATTATAGCAAAAGAATTAGAAGAAAAATTACAAGGAAAACTCCCAGAATTCCTTTCTAAAGTAGTTTCTTTAGGGCCATATCTAAATTTTTACATAAACAACTCATTAGAAGCCAAATCAATCATAAAAGAATTTGAAAATAGCAGAATTCCTATCTGGAAAACAGAAAAACCACAAAAAATAGTAATTGAGTTTCCATCCCCAAACACTAATAAAGCTCTCCATATAGGCCACAGCAGAAATATGCTTATAGGATGTTCTCTATCAAAAATACTTGAAAAAACAGGAAACAAAGTAATAAAAACTAATATAAACAACGACAGGGGAATAGCAGTTTGCAAAGCAATGCTCTCATACAAACTCTTCGGAGAAAATTCAACACCTAAATCAAAAAATATGAAGCCAGATGAATTTGTATCATACTTTTATATTTTATATGGAGAAAAAAATAAATCAAACCCTGAACTTGAACTTGACAAGAAAGCACAGGAAATGCTTGTTATGTGGGAAAATGGAGAAAAAGAAACAAGAAAATTATGGGAAAAAATGTTAAATTGGGTATATGAAGGATACCAGAAAACATACAGAAACTATAAAATGCCAAAATTTGAGAAGGAATATACAGAATCTGAAATTTATGACAAAGGAAAAGATATTGTTCTCAAAGCTCTTAACGATAAAGTTAAAGGATTTGGAAAAGAAGAAGATGGAGCTGTTTATGTTGACCTCCAAGATATTGGACTTGACAAAAAGTACTTGCTTAGGGGCGATATGACAACACTCTATATGACACAAGACATATACCTAGCAAAACTTAAAGAAAAAGATTTCAAGGCAGACAAATATATATTTGTAGTGGGACAAGAGCAAGAATACCATTTCAAAGTTTTATTTGAAATACTTAGTAGGCTTAAATTTTCTGAAGTTGGAAAAAACTACCACTTTGCATATGGATATATATATGACGAAAATGGTAAGAAATTCTCTTCTAGACTTGGAAATACCATTGGAGCAGATGAGATATATTTTAAAATAGTTGAAAAAGCAAAAGAAAATTTACTAAATAAGGAACTAACCAAAAATTTAAGTGAAACAGAACTTGATAAAAGAGCAAAAATTATTGGTTTTGGTGCATTATCATATGCTCTATTAAAACCAAACCCAATATCTTCTATAAACTTTTCAATGGAGAATGCACTTTCATTTGAAGGAGAAACTGGCCCATACATTCAATATACTTACGCCAGAATACAATCATTAATTAAGAAAAGCAAAACAAATATCGATTTTGATATTGACTTCTCAATATACAATGATAAAGAAATGTTATTGATAAAAAACATAAAGCAGTATCCAGAAATTCTAAAAGAGGCTGCTGAAAAATATAAAATATCTACAATTGCAAATTACTTGTTATCCATATCCCAACAATTCAATGAAGTTTATCAAAATTCACCAATATTAAAAGCCGAAGATAAAGAGAAAAAAGCAAGATTACTCCTAGCCCACATAACTGGAGTAACTATAAAAGAAGGATTATCACTGTTAAACATTGATGTTTTAGATGAAATGTAGACACAATTCATTTTTAAATATAAGATACAACCGACAAGTTTATAAATAAGCATTTATAAATTATTTATAAATAAGATGGCTGATATGATAGTAGTATACAGAATTATGCCCGAAGACGGCGAAGTAGAATATTCAGAATTGGAAAGCACAGTTAAAGAAATAATTGAAACTTACGACTCTTCTGTAAAAATAAAAGAAATTAATTCACACAATGTTGGATTTGGTCTGCAGGCTGTTAAAATAAAAATTCAAATTGATGAAAAATGTGGAAGCGAAGCTTTAGAAGAAAAAATAAAAAGCAATGAATTAGTAGGCGATGTTATCGTTGAACTTATGGATAGGTTATAAAAAATGGATACAGCAGTTACAAAAATAGTTAATATCGTGATTTCAACATCACTAGATCACAAAATACCTCTGGAAAGGCTAATCATGGACCTTCCAAATACAGAGTACAATCCTGAACAATTCCCAGGACTTATCATGAAAACAAAAGACCCAAAAGCATCATTTTTAATCTTTTCTTCAGGAAAAGTGGTATGTACAGGTACAAAATCACTTGAAGAAGCAGAGTATGCACTTGAAAGGCTTATTGAATACATGAAAAAAGTTGACATAACAATAACAATTAAACCTAAAATTAGAGTTGAAAATGTTGTTGCATCATCAGATATTGACATGAAATTAGATTTAAATGAGATTGCAATAAAATTAACAAATGTTGAATACGAACCAGAACAATTCCCAGGACTTGTTTTCAAAATAAATGATGAAACAAAAGCTACTTTCCTAATATTTGGAAACGGAAAAATAGTATGTACTGGTACAAAATCAGATAAAGATGTACATGTTGCAATTAAAAACCTTTTACAAGTATTCAAAAGATACAACATTAAATCATATAAATAATCTTTTTATCTATTAATATTTCTCAAATTTGAAAATATCTACCTTCCTTATTAAAAAAAGGAAGTCTTGAAATGTCTTCAGAAAAAGTTATTTCTCTTCTAGAAGAAGCTAGTTTTATATCATCTTTAACTCTTTCAAAAGGATTTTTCTGATTCCTGCTAACAATATAATAATAAATATAAGTTGGTGCATTTCCATGAACAATTGAAAGCCACAATCTAGTATTTTCAAATTTATTATACAATGTTTTTTTTGAATATTCTGGAAAATATTTAAAACCATCAAAGAATGGAAAATAAGAGAAATCATAATCAATAGGTCTTTTTTTACTATCTCTAAATCCTTCTTCTATCTTCAAACCCCACTCATCACTCTCATTAATATATGGGATTAATATTCTTTCAACACCCCCCATAGTTTCTTTCTCAGAAGCCATAAGAGTTCTACCAATATATGTTTGATTAGTACCTTTTAATGTATATATTCCAATTCCAGAAATCTCTGATAACTTACGAGGTATCTTGCTATCAAATGAGAATTGAAGTATATCGGCCATAAGATATTAACAACTTCAATATTTATAAAGTTTACACAAAAAATAAATTTTAATTAACTCTTATATAAGAGTATCTAACCTGTCTATCTACACCATCATTAACATTAATTCTTACAGGATATAAACCAGGTTCCAAACTTGATGAAACAAATACAGGAATCTGAACATTTCTAGTTTCACCAGGACCAAAATTCATTTCAATACTATTTGCAAGGCTTAATTCCCTACTAGTTAAAGTCATTGAGATTGATTTTGATGTTGATTCGTGATTTACAATATCAAACTCTATTAAATTGTAACCTGATGTAATCTGTGTTGAAAGTACTGAATTCATATAATTCATAATGTCTGTACCCTTTCCTCTTATAGATTGCAATTTAAGTTCTTTCTCAGGATATTCAAATCTTACCGCTTTTGTTATATCCACATTTGTACCATACTTATCTCTTGTATTAAGTATAAATCTACAATTCTCCTCAGTAGGTATTATAGTTTTGAAATCATTTGTACTCAATTTGAAATAATACACAAACCCTTCTTCTCTTGTAACCTTTGACAATGCTTCATGTGAACTAAATCTAGCATTATTGCTTAATGTTGCAGTTACACCTCTACATGAAATTGTAGGTGTAAAAAACAATTCTCTCTTTGCAAGAGTTTCATTTAATACAATAACTCCAAATTGGAATTCACCTGGAATTATAACACTATCAATTATCAAATCAACCATATCTAATGTTAAATCAAAGTCATTTGATTCATTCCTTGGAACAAATAACTGTGATATTGTAACACTAGCTTGATTCATACCATCATCTGCAATTAATGTGAACTTACCAACTCCTAGAGCATTGTAATTCATAATTTTATATACAGCCCCATTACAGTCAACTGGATTAATTACATCATTTACAACAATTGAACAGGACATTGGCTTGTTCTTTGTATGTGATACAATATAATTTAATGACAAATTATTAGGCAATGTGAAATCATTGGTTTGAGTAGTTAAATGGAACCAATCAATAACTGGCATACCTTCATCAACAATCTTTCTCTCAAATGATTTTGTTATAATTCTAACATCATCAATTACACCATCACTTGCAATAAGTGTAAATGTGGAAGTACCTTCAACATCGAAATTGTTCAATTTGTACTCACCATTTGCGCAAGATACTGGATAATTTACACCATTAATTCTAAGTGTACAAGTAATATCCTTATCCTTAGTATGAATTGCATTCCAGTTGAATGTCAAATCTGTTGGTACATAGTTACCATTACTGCTAACTAAAGTGAAGTATTCTATATTAGGCATTCCTTCATCAACAACTTTCTTTGTGAAAGTCTTAGTTATTGTCTTACTATCCTGCTTTACACCATCACTTGCAATAAGTGTAAATGTGGAAGTACCTTCAATATTGAAATTATTCAATTTGTACTCACCATATGAACAGTCAACAGGAGTATTTACTCCATTAATTCTAAGCATACAAGTAATATCCTTATCCATAGTATGGATTGCATTCCAGTTGAAGGTCAAATTTGTTGGCACATAATTACCATTACTGCTATCTAGTGTAAAGTATTTAACTTTAGGATGGCCTTCATCAACAACTTTCTTTGTGAAAGTCTTAGTTATTGTCTTACTATCTTGCTTTACACCATCACTTGCAATAAGTGTAAATGTGGAAGTACCTTCGATATTGAAATTATTCAATTTGTACTCACCATTTGCACAAGATACAGGATAATTTACACCATTAATTCTAAGTGTACAAGTCATATCCTTATCCATAGTGTGAATTGCATTCCAGTTAAATGTCAAATCTGTTGGCACATAGTTACCATTACTGCTATCTAGTGTAAAGTATTTAACTTCAGGATGGCCTTCATCAATAATTTTCTTTGTGAAAGTCTTAGTTATTGTCTTACTATCCTGCTTTACACCATCACTTGCAATAAGTGTAAATGTGGAAGTACC
>SKGP01000030.1 GCA_007117405.1 Candidatus Woesearchaeota archaeon
TTCAAAATCTTCATCTGAAATTTTTTCTGCATCTTGTGGATAAAGACCAGGGCATACGGAAACAACTTTTGAATCTTTAAATAATTTTTTAGTATAATCATAATTTTCAGGATTCAAAGTATTTGAAAGTGCTTTAATATTTAATTTTTCCATTTCTTTTTCAATATTTTTTCTATCAATATCAAAATCTTTGAAATCTAAGTGTGCATGAACATCAATAAATGCCATTTTTAATTGTCATCTTCTGCTTCTTTTTTCCTTTGTTCCCTAGTAGTTGTCATAATTCTAAGCATTGCACCAAATGCGGGTCTTGTAATAAGAACACCAACTGTAACTCCAACAATTATCATAAATGCAAACCCTTGAAGTATTTTAAGCCCTGCAAAATAAAGAGGTATCATTGCAGCAAGTGTTGTAAAGAATGATATTAATATTATGTAAAATGCGGCTTTTATTTTTTTTCTTGATGTTAATTCATTTTTTCTTTTTCTAAAATACTCATTTGTTATAATAATTTGATCGTCAACGCCCGTTCCTATTGCGGCAATCAACCCTCCTATTGCTGCTAAATCGATACTTAATTTTAAGAAAGCAGCAAGGCCAAATATGATAAGAATTTCAGAAATTAATGCTATCATTACTGCAACAAAAAGGCCAATATGTCTATAAATTATAGCAATTGTTCCTGCTACAAGTAATATTGCTGCAATTCCAATGAGTATTGAATTTCTTAAAAATTCTTCACCTCTTGAACTTTCAATTGAATAACTCTGCATAACTTCAAGTTCTGAGGGTAGAGACTGTGTTGAAAGAATCGCCTGTAAAAACCTCATTTCTTGTCTTGCACTTTCTAAAGCAAGTTGTTCTGTAGGCATTGGATTTCCAGATACAGTTATTTGAGGAGTAGTTATTCTATTAAATTTAAATGATGATGCTACATTTAAACCTGTTATTTCATTTCCGTCAAGATAGAAATAAATTTTTTCAGATAAATAATTATTTACAATTGGCAAATCTCTAGCAATATTGAAAAATGCATCTGCTCCTTGAGAATCAATTTCAACTGAAAAAGCATACGTACAGATAAAATCCCCTGTTCCTGTTCTAGGACATCCTTGAAAATTTCCAGTTGGAAAAACTCTTAATATATTATTTCCTGTAAATACAGTTTCATTAGCAAGTACAGCTTGAAATTCTCCCTGTCTTTGAATTAATTCATATATATCATTTTTATTTGAAGAAAGACTTTCAACTAGTACAAACCTATCGTTTGAAAAAGCATCTTCAAGTTTGTTTACTTTTGTTCCTGAAGCACCATAAACATCTAACCTATTTTGAAGTGTTGAAATCAACATATCGTATTCTTCTCTAGTCATATTTTCATTTAATGCTTTCATAATTATCCTTGTTCCACCTTCAAGTTCAATACCTAATCTTATATTAGAAGTAGGAGCATCTCTTACAGACATACCTATAACATCTTCTGCAGTTTGATTTTCATTCCCAAGTAATTCTATGAGATAACCATTTCGATTAATATTTGTAATTAAAGTTATATTTGTTGGGAGGGTTAATGATTGAAGTATTCCATAATAATCTTCTTGTGTTTTTATATCATTTGAATTAATTGCTAATATTTTTTCATGATCTCTTTGGGAGGCTCGGCTGTCAAAAGAGATTCCTGCTCTTTCTGCAGCCATTCCTGGACTTACACCATCTATTACTATTCCATCAGATTGAAAAGTGTAATTTATTGCAAAAAGTGAGATTATGATAAAAAATAAAAGAACTAATACTCTTGGTGTTTTTAAAATATCTATAATTTTGGTTATCAAACCTTCTTTTTTTTCTTCCATAGATTTTTTAAACTAAAGTTATTTTATAAAATTATGGAAAAAAGTATCTTGGAAAATTTGAAAAAAACTAAAAACTATTATGATGGAATTTCTGAGGGTTATTCAAAATTATATCACAATGAACAAATTTTAAAGATAAATAAAGTTATTGATTATTTTCCAGAAAGAGGTTTGTTTCTTGATTTTGGTTCTGGAGATGGAGTTATTAATAAATATCTAGGAAAAGGAATAGAAATTGTTTCTTTTGATATTAGTTTTAATCTTTTAGAATTAAATTCTAATGGAAAAAAAATATGTGGTAATGGGATGAATTTGCCTTTTAAAGATGACTCTTTTGATTTTGTTTCATCATTTACTGTTTTACAAGATTTACCTAAACCTAAACGTGCGGTTGAGGAGATTTTTAGAGTTTTGAAAAAAAATGGTTTGTTTTTTGTAAGTTTTTTGAAAATGAGTAAGAAGTATAAAATCATTAAGGAAAAATTACTTGAAAATTTCTGTAAAGTTTATGAGTATGAAGAAGAAAAAGATATTATTTTAGTTTTAAAAAAAGATTAGTTTTCTTTATTTTTGCTTTTCATAAAAGCTTTTGTTTGAAGAAGAGAAACAACTTCATCAATGTCTCTATCCATTTTATTAAAATGTTCAATTACATAAAGATATACTACAAAGAGTAAAAGAGTACCAACAATCAATGAAGTTACCATAATTTCTTTTGAAATTATATTTTGAGCAGAGGAGTATATTGCAATTCCTATCAAAATTACATAAACAATAACTGTTTTAGATAATATTAGACTATATTTTTCTTTATTGAGTTTTGTTTTTTCAACTATTAAGTTGATTACTGCCCCATCTAAAAGGCTGAATTCCTGTCCGTGATCTTTTTTCATTAACATATAATTAAATGTTAATTAACTTTTATATAGATATTTCTTACTTTTATTTAGTGATGAAATCTATCTTTGAAAGTTTTAATATTTTTTTTTGAATTAAAAATAAATAAAAAAAGGATTTTATTATCTATAGAATATTTAATAATAATATTTTTATTTATATTTGAATAATATTTAATTTGTAAGTTACAAATATTTAAAAAGCCTAATCATTTGATTTTATTTATGACAGAAAACGATTATGGAGCAGAAAATATTAAAGTTTTAAAAGGTCTTGAAGCAGTTAGAAAAAGACCGGGGATGTACATAGGTGGGACAGGAGTTGAAGGATTACATCATCTTGTAAAAGAGTTAGTTGATAATTCGATTGATGAGGCTTTGGCAGGATATTGCGATAAGATTTCAATCATTATTCATAAAGATAATTCAGTTACGGTTAAAGATAATGGAAGAGGTATTCCTGTTGAAAAACATTCAGCAGGAAAAAGTGCAGCGGAAATAGTTTTTACTGTATTACATGCTGGAGGAAAATTTGATAAAAATTCTTATAAGGTATCTGGTGGTTTACATGGGGTGGGTGCTTCAGTTGTTAATGCATTGTCAACAAAACTTTCGGTTAGAATATATCGTAATGGAAAAGAATATGGTATGGAGTTTGAAAATCAAAAATCAAAAGAAGGATTACATGAAATAGGTTCTAGTTCTGATAGAGGTACTCAAGTTACATTTTGGCCAGATTCTTCAATATTTCAGACAATTGAATTTGATTATAAAATTATGAAGAAAAGATATAGAGAGTTTGCATTTTTGAATCCTAATGTTACAATTGTTTTTGCTGATGAAAGAAATAATATTGAAGAAGTTTATCATTATGAAGGAGGAGTTTCGGAATTTGTAAAATATGTAATTAAAAATAATAAACAATTAACACCTGTAATTGCAACAAGCGGAGAAAAAGAGGATGTTCAACTTGACATTGCTTTAACATATACAGATTCATATAATGAAAGTATTGAAGGTTTTGTAAACAATATTGCAACACCAGGGGGTGGAACTCATATCTCAGGTTTTAAATTAGGAATAACTAAGGCAATAAAAGATTATATTTCAAATAATGGAAAGCCTGCAGATAAAAAACTTAATTTAAGTGGAGATGATATTAGGGAAGGGATAACTGCTATAGTTTCAGTTAGAGTTCCGGAACCTCAATTTGAAGGACAGACAAAAGACAAATTAGGTAATCCTGAGGTACAAAATATAGTTCAAACTATTTTCTACGATAATTTTTATACATTTTTAGATGAAAATCCAAAAGCAGCTCAGATGATTATTGATAAAGCATCACAGGCTCAAAAAGCAAGAGAAGCAGCAAGGAAAGCAAGAGATTTAGTTAGAAGAAAAAATGTCTTGGAATTCTCATCTTTACCTGGAAAACTGGCAGATTGTTCAAGTAAAGACCCAACGGTTTCTGAACTTTTCATAGTTGAAGGTGATTCCGCAGGTGGGTCGGCAAAACAAGGAAGGCTTAGGGAAACCCAGGCAATTCTTCCTTTGAAAGGTAAAATAATTAATGTTGAAAAGGCTAGAATGGTAAAAATTTTAGAAAATGATGAAATTAAAACTTTAATTACTGCTCTTGGAACAGGTTTTGGTGATAGTATGGATATGGAGAAACTTAGATATCACAAAATAATAATTATGACCGATGCAGATGTTGATGGGGCACATATTTCAACTTTGCTTCTTACATTTTTTTACAGACATTTTAAAGATCTTATACTTAGGGGACACGTCTATGTGGCAATGCCTCCTCTTTATGGAATTAAAAAAGGAGTTAAGCAAATCGCATGGCTTCATAATGATTTACAATTGGAAGAATATAAGAAATCTCATGAAGGTGAAAAATATGATATTCAAAGATATAAAGGTCTTGGAGAAATGAATCCAGAACAGTTATGGGACACTACACTTGACCCTGAAACTAGATATTTGAAGAAAATATCTATTGATGACGCAATAGAAGCAGATATGGCGTTTTCTATGCTTATGGGTGATAAGGTAGAGCCGAGGAGAGATTTTATAGTTGAGAATGCTCAATTTGCAAAAGATCTTGACGTATAATTTTATGGAAAGATTAATTAAGTTTTTTTAATTTTTTATTTTTATGGCAATTAAAGAATATAGTGCGAAAATTGTTTCAATTGTTGAACAAAGTCCTTCGGTTAGACTTTTTGAGTTGGAACTTGAGGAAGATTTTCAATTTAAAGCAGGCCAATTTTTAAATTTAGCTTTTGAACATGAGGGTATTAAATATATGAAACCTTATTCAATAGCTTCAGTCCCAGAAGGTTCAAATAGGGTTGAACTTTCAATAAAGTTGGTTCCTGAGGGAAGAGCAACACCCCATTTATGGAAGAAACAAGTAGGTGATGAATTTTTTGTGAGAGGACCTTTTGGACTTTTTACTATTAGAAATGAAAAAGAAAAATTAGTTTTTATCGGTACAGGAACAGGTGTTGCTCCCCTTAGAAGCATGATTATTGATTTGATTAGAAATAAGGCTATTGCTAAAGAAATTTTACTTATTTTTGGTGTAAGATATGAAAATGAAATATTATTTGAAGAGGAATTTGAAAAATTACAAAATGAAAATCCAAATTTTAAGTTTGTAAAGATTGTATCTCGTCCATCAGAAAATTGGCCATTAAGAAAAGGGCATGTGCAAGAAAATTTTGATATGGTAGATATAATGAATAGTGAATTTTATATTTGCGGACTTCCAGATATGTATGAAGGAGCAAAGAAAAAACTATTAGAAATGGGAGCTGATGAAAAAGTAATATACCATGAAGTTTTCAGATAATTTTATTTAGCGTTTTTTTTCTCAAGCCACCAGAGTAAAATAGATGTATTTTGTATCCAAGTGGAAATTGCATCAACAAGAAGTCCTACAATCATAATAGTAACTATTTCTTTAATTATTACTGAATTAGTCAATATTAGTGCAGCAAAACCAGCAACTAGAGTAGTTCCAGTCATAATCATTCCTGTTTTAAATGCTCCATATGCTTTTTCAAAATAGTCAAATCCAAATTCTTTTAGGAGTCTGTTTGCGAGCAAAACATCTGTATCTATTGAATAACCTATTATCATTAGAAGTGCACCAATTCCAGCAATTGAGATAGTAACACCCATAAAATTCAATACTCCAACAGTAACAACTAAATCAAAAGCAATTGATATTATAAGAGCAAGTGATGGGATTATTTCTCTGAAATATATGAAAATAACTAAGGAGATTAATACAAAAGATATTAATAAAATTAATATTGCTTGTGTAAAGAATGTATTTGACAAAGTTGGACTGATAAAATTAGATCCATAATTTTCACCAAATTCAAGATTTGTTCCTAGTAAATTTTCCATAAATGGTTTGAAATCGTCTTCAGCTAAATCTGTATCAATGATGAAACCACTTCTTTGCCCTGCTTGAAAAGTTTCTGAAACTGAATATGAATAATCGGGAAAATTTGATTGAAGTGCATTTGTAATTTCTTGTGCACTTTTTGGAGTATCAATAGTTATTACAGCAGAAAGTCCACCTTTTAGTGAGATATCTCTGTTAATTGGAGTTCCATCATCTTGTATTGTGTAATATATTGAGAATCCTGCAAAAATTAAGAATAACAATGGAATTATCAGAAATTTTTTATAATTTTTTTTATAAAACTCAGAAAGATCATTTTTTTTTGGTTTTTCTGTCTGGTTTTTTTCTTTTTTCTTTTTGCTCATGATAATTTAATTTGATGATTATTTAAAAAAGTTTGTTTGGTTAGAATAATTATTTAAGGAAATATTTTTAAATCAAATCGAACTTTTATTTATTATAATGCGTCTATAGCTCAGTGGTAGAGCGGCGGTCTGGTAAACCGCAGGCCCAGGGTTCAAATCCCTGTAGGCGCTTATTTTTTAGTGATTTTCACCCTTCCAGGTTCTCAACAATTTGTAAACAAATTCTTGGACGCTCAAAAATTTTTGATTTTTGTAGCACAAGGTCACTTCGCCGTGCTTCGTTCGTTGCATTCAGCATAGCTGAATATTTCAAATCCCTGTAGGCGCTTATTTTAAAAAATAAAAAATAAATGAAGTATTTATTATAGTTAATTTTCAATTTCGTTAACTATATTCTCTCTATATGCCTCATCCAGAAGAATTTTAAGTTTTGGCAAATCAGAAATTCTAAGTGTTTGGGTATCAGCCCAAGCTCCTTCTGTAGTCTGGTATGATCTTTTAAATGACAATGATTTCATTGCAATTCCGTCTTTATTTTCGTTTTCCCAAAGTGAAAGACTAACTAGTCCTGCTTTGTATGTTTTAACTGGTTTATTATTTTCAGTCATGGTATTTGGTAGCTAGTTTTGTTTCTTCAAAATATTTTCTAAATTTATTTTCTAAATGAAAATTATATTTTGAAATTTTTAGGATTAGTTTTTAAATAGCAGTTTATTATTTAGAAATAATTATGAAAA
>SKGP01000037.1 GCA_007117405.1 Candidatus Woesearchaeota archaeon
ACATAATTATGATATTATCTTAGTTATGGGTGTTAAAGAAGAAGGCCTTGGGCTTGCAATAATGAACAGACTCAAAAAAGCAAGTTCAAAAAAATTATAATCATAATATATAATATATAATATATTAATCTTTACTCGTTGAGCAATTGTTCTAGTTTTCCTTCATTATAAAGCTTATACAAATCATCACAACCACCAACAAACTTATCACCAATAAATATCTGTGGAACTGAAGTCCATCCTGTCTTTTCAAACAAACTCTCCATATTGCTTTCAATTGAGACATCAATTTCTTCATAATCTACTTTAAATTTGTCTAAAAGCAATTTTGCCCTTATACAAAAAGGGCATATTTTTTTACTGTAAATTACAACTTTTTTCATTTAAAAATTATTTCACATCAATAATTTGTTGATCTGGAATTACCCACAAGTTCTTACCCTGTTCATACCCAAGCTCTTCCGCAAGTTCAATCATACCTTCTTTAAGTCTCACATGTCCGTGAACTGGAACAATGTGCTTAGGATGTATCATTCCTAAAAGGTCTCTGTGGTCTTCCCTTGAAGCATGTCCTGAAACATGTATATCCTTAAACACTTTACATCTAAATGTATCGAGTTTTGCATCTAAAACTTGTCTTGCCTCAATATTTACTTGAGTTGGAATAACTTCAGATGAAAACACAACTTTATCATTTTCTTTTAATTCGTATGGAGTTCTTCCTTCTGCAATTCTTGACAATACAGCATTTGGTTCTCCTTGGTGTCCAGTACATACAACAATATAATCTTTCTTGTTTTTGTTTATAATCTCAAGCCACTTTCTAACTTCCGCAGGCGTCTCCGCAATTTCAACTCCTTTTTCTTTGAAATCAATTATTCCTGCATTTTTAGCTGCCTTAGCATATTTAGAAATACTTCTACCAAGAAAAACAAGTTTTCTTCCAAGTTCTTGAGTAAGCTCCATAATCGATTTTAGTCTTGTAATATGGGATGCAAAAGTTGTAATTATAACTCCTTGAGTATTTACAATATCAGTCTCAATAAATATATCTCTAAGCATTTCTTTTACAACAATTTCTGAAAGGGTTTTTCTTTTAAGATTTGATCTAACAGAATCTACAACTAAAAGTTTTATTCCAATTTCATCAAGTTCTCTTAATCTTTGATAATTAGTTCTCTGACCTAAAGCTGGTCTGTTGTCAAACTTAAAATCATTAGCATACAAAACAATACCATCTGGAGCATGTATAGCAACTAATGCTGCCTGTGGAATTGAATGTGTTACATTGATAAACTCTATTTCTAATCCTGAAGGCAGAGTAAAAGAAGAGTTTACATTAACTTTAATAAACTTGTTTTTTAAAGGACTATCAACACTCCTTGCCGATTTCATTAAAACTTTTAAAACTTCAATTGTAAATGGTGTCCCATAAACTGGTGCATGTGGGAAAAGATTTGCCAGATACTGTACTGCCCCAACATGGTCTAGATGTGCATGAGATACAACAATTGCCTTTACTTTTTCTCTTAATCCATCTAAAATTTTAGGATTTGCGACAATGTCTTTCTCAACCATTTCTTCCAAGCTCATATTGTCAACAGCATCGTTGTACAAAACAAGATTGCTCAGTTGAAGACCCATGTCACAAATAATAATATCGTCTCCTATCTCGAAGGCCATCATATTACGGCCAGCTTCGTCTACGCCACCTACGGCATACATTTTTACCATTTTTCTAATAATAATTTAATAAAAGTAGAAAATAAGACTCCTGATATTTATCCCTAAAAGGATTTAAAGCTTAAATGTCTAAAAACTTCGATATAAGTATAAATAAAATCACAAAGTCTTTTTTCCTAACCTACAATATATTAGTAACTTATTGTTTATAAAGGTTTCTTTTAAAACTAAAATTGTACATTAGAGACAAATTACTTTAGGAAAATAATTATTTCCATTAAAAAACACATAGTAGTAAAAAAAATATTTAATATAAAAATTATGAAATAAGATATGAAACATAAAAATAAAACTAATGAAAAAATAATTTTTATTTTATTGATTCTTATAACAACAATACTGATAATTGTAACAATATTTAATTTTTTTTATTTAGACAGGGAAGAATTAATTGAAAATGAATTAAATTTAGAAAAAGATTCTCCAGAAATTGTTGAAAAAGTAGAAGATGTATGTTCTCAATATGAAGGAAACCAATATGAATTTTGTATTATAAAAAATCAAGAATGTTTTGATGATCAATGTTATTTTGAAAAAGCAAATGCAAATCAAGAAGAAAGAATTTGTTTTGAAATTGAAAATGAAGATTTAAGAGCAGCATGTAGCTCACAAATAATTAGGAATGATATAATTGAAAGATCAATATTGGAATCTAATATCGAGATTTGTGAGGAATTTTCATTTGAGGATTCAATACAACACTGTAGGGATAATTACAATTTTATTCTTGCGTTGACAAATGATGATAAAAGTTTTTGTGAAATTATAGTTGATGAGGTGATGAAAAATGAATGTAATGAAATTTAGTCTTTTTATCTTGATTTTCTTTGGAGTAGTTCTTAGTGCAAATGCCAGTTTTAATGTATGTAATGTTAATTTAAATGAGCCTTGGTTTGAGATTAATGGTAGCGATGGGAATAGTGTCTTGATTATCGATGATTCAGGAAATATGTATGCAAGAGGAACTGATAGATTTTTATTTAACAAAAACAGCCTAGAATCATTTGAAGTAGGTTCTGCTTTTTTTAACAGAGTAACTAGCTCTTATTCATCTTTATCACAATTGGTTTCCAGTTTTCCAGCAGAGAATGGTTTAATTGTTAGAAATAATGCCGGCGTAGATGTTGGAAAGATAACTGATTCCGGACAAATTCATATAGTCGGTTTTGGAGCAGTTCAAGGTCAGCAAGCAGCTTGTCCTGATGATGGATGGCTCTACTGTAACGGTGGTACTAGAGAAAATCGAGATTATTTTTGTGACATAACAGGAGATAGAAGTGGTAATTGTGAGTATAGTGTTTTGAGTTCTGAAAATTGTTTGACCAAAGCAACTGAGGATACTGATGGAGGAATAAATTATTACACTCGTGGAACAGTTACCGATTATATTGGATGTTCAGGAGGTTCGTGCACTTATAATCAATATACAGATGTGTGTACAAGCTCTACTGATTTGAGAGAATATTATCCGGTTGGTTCTTCACACTCTTCTCAAATCTATGATTGTAGAAATGAAAATTATTATTATTGTTCTGGCTTAACAAGATATCAAGCTCAATTTAGCTGCTCGGGTGGTGCATGTTATCTTTCAAATAATCAACCAATACAGACTTGCTCTTCAAGTCCTACACAGACGAGTTATTCTTGTTCATCTTCAACTACTCGTGCAATAACCACAACTACATATTCACCACAGTGTAGTCCAAGTGGATGTTCTCAAACATCCTCCACAAGTACATCATATCAAACTTGCCCTAGTGGACAGGAATGTACTGGTGGTACTTGTGTGGCTTCTTGTGTACCGCAGACCTGCTCATCGCTAGGTTACAATTGCGGAACTCACAATAACGGTTGTGGCGGAACAATAAGTTGTGGAACATGTCCTTCGGGACAAAACTGTGGGGCTGGTGTGTGTTCACCAATTCCATTTTCTGGACAAGCAATATATGTTGTAGATTCAATCAATTCATTTTTAGCAGTTACAGCTGTAGCAGAATGTCCTTCTAACTGGAAGATGGCAGCTTGCTATACTAAATACGGAGATGGTGGAACTGGAAGTTGGAGTATAAATACTGGGTTATCAGGATCTTTTTCTTGTACATTATATAAAGGAGCAACACCAAGAAGTGCGCAGAGAGTAACAGCTAGAGCTGTATGTGTTAATACTAATCCTGATGTAACTCAAGCAACTAGTATTTCAGATTCATCAACCCCTGGTTGGGCTATAGCTCAATGTCCTTCAAGTGATTGGAAAATGGCAGCCTGTTATACTAGGGTTGATTCAAGCGAAAGTTTTTCTATCAATTCAGATTTATCTAATTCTTTTTCTTGTGAGAGATATGAAGGACCAAACCCGAGAGGTGGACATAGAACTGCAAGAGCAAGTGCATTTTGTATTAGATAAAAATTATTGTTTTTTTATTCCTTCGAATACCTCATCCTTTAGGGTGGGGCTGAAATGAATATTCTAAGAAATGACCAAAAATCGACATAAAAAAATTTGTGTGTTAAATACTCCATCCTTTAGGGTGGAGATAACACAAATTTGTCGATTTTTGTTTTATTTAAACTAAAATATTATAAACATTGGATATTCTAAAAATATATTGATGAGAGAGTTGATTCCTAAAAACAAATTTAAAATTTTACTTATAACTCTCCTTATAATTTTTTTTACTGTATCTTATTTATCAAAAGACATACTTACAGTTGAAAACGCTATAGAAAATAAAGAAACTATAATCATATTTATTGATGAAAATTATATATTATCAACAATAATATTTTTTATACTATGTATAATTCTAATCAATTCGCCAATACCTCTTGCTGGCTTCTTAAAATTAGTGGGTGGATTTTTTTTTGGAATTTATATAGGTGCTATATACAATATTTTGGCAACAACTCTTGCGGGAATTGCGGGATTTGCAATAAGTAGATATGCACTAAAAAATACTTTTCAAAAAATGTACTCAGAAAAACTAAAAAAAATGGAGAATGAAATTAAAATAAACGGTTTTTACTATTTTCTAACTTTAAGACTAATTCTTGTAATACCTTATTTTTTCATAAATATATTTGCCGGAATTTCAAAAATTTCAATGAAAAAATATATTGCAAGTACATTTCTTGGAGTAATACCCGCATCGATATTATATGCAAATGCTGGTTCTCAACTAGAAAAGATAAACAGTGTAAAGGACATATTTAGTTTTGAGATTTTAATAGCATTTACACTTTTGATTTTATTTTCATTAATACCACTAATTTGGAAAAAAATAGTGAAAAAATAATTACAGTTTTTTTTTGTATTTTCTAAAAGTAAATTTTTCATAATCTACTTCTTCAATTATATCATAGTCACTTTGATTAAATTTAGGAAAAAGTATATCTCCTTCATACTCGCCCTTAACATGGGAGATATAAAGATAATTTGCATTTGATATTGTTTGTTTATATATTGAAGCGCCACCAATTACAAATATCTCTTTCCCAAATTTACTTGATTTAACTAATGCATCCTCAGGAGATTTAGCAAGAAGAACTGACTCTGGCAGTTGAAAATTAATATCTGAGATTACAATATTTATTCTATTTGGTAAAGGTTTGATTGGCAAGGAATCCCAAGTTTTTTTACCCATTATAACAACTGAATCAAGAGTTTTTTCTTTGAAAAGTTTGAAATCCTCAGGAATGTACCAGGGTATTTTAAGTCCATTTCCTATAACAAAGTTTTCAGCAACTGCAGCAATTATCGAATATTTTGGAATTGAAACCATTTTTAAACTGCCACCGGAGCCTTTATTGGAGGATGAGGATTATAGTCTAATACTTCAAAATCCTCAAACTTAAAATCAAATATGTTTTTTGCATTTCCACTTATTTTTAATTTAGGTAATTTTCCAGGCTTTCTTTCTAATTGCTCTTTTACTTGTTCAATATGATTTTTATATATATGAACATCTCCGAATGTGTGTACAAACTCTCCTAATTCAAGATTACAAATTTTAGCAACCATCTGAGTTAAAAGAGCATAAGATGCAATATTGAAAGGGACTCCCAGAAAAACATCTGCACTTCTCTGATACAGTTGACATGAAAGTTTATTATCTTTGATATAAAATTGAAACATTGTGTGACAAGGAGGCAACCCAGATTTTGCCATTTCTTCTATCTCCGGTGGATTCCAAGCACTTACAATTAATCTTCTTGAATTAGGATTTTTTTTTATTTCTGAAATAACCCAATCTATTTGGTCAAAACCATTAAAATCTCTCCACTGCTTTCCATAAACAGGTCCAAGTTCTCCCCATTTTGCAGCAAATTCACTGTCAATCTTAATTTGATTTACAAACCATTCAAGTTTCTCATTCCATTCATCTGAATACTTTGGAAATTGCTTCTCTAAATCCTTTTTTTTTAAATATGCTTGAAATGGCCATTCATTCCAAATCTTAACATCATTTTTCACAAGATATTCAATATTTGTTGAACCTTTTAAAAACCATAATAGTTCATGGATTATTCCCCTGAAAAAAACTTTTTTAGTTGTAAGCAAAGGAAATCCTTCATTTAAGTTAAACCTTAATTGATGTCCAAATTTAGAAATAGTTCCAACACCAGTCCTATCATCTTTTTCAAGTCCTTTCTCTAATAGTTCTGAAAGTAAATTTAAGTAGCCTTGTTCTCCCAAATTATCCATAGAAAAAAGCAAAGAAAATTGTTTTATATATTTTCTGTTTAACTAAACTAAATAACAAAAAACTCTGTAGTATTATTTATAAATCAGTTCAAATAAAGGATAATATGATTGGAACAATATTAGCAATATTTTCAGCAATATGTTTTGCTTTAAATAATGTTCTATCGAAAAAATCAATTATGAAAATAGGAGTTTGGAATTCTCTTTTTTATATATACTTCACACTTTCTATTTTTTCTGGAGTGTTGGTTTTCTTTTTTGGAGATTTTAACCATAAAATAAACTCTGAAATAATAATCTCAATAGTCTTTGGAGGTCTAATTGGTATGATCGGAATTTGGGCTTTGTTGAAATCTTTTGAAAAAATAAGTGTTACTGAAACACTAGTTATTGCAAATTCCTACCCATTTATATCTTTAATATTATTTTTTTTATTTCTAAATAAAGGAATATCAGTTAGCAATATTATCATAATGATAGTTCTTTTTATTGGAATAATTATAACATTATTAAAAACTAGAAAAATAAAACTAAATAAAAACATAATCTATCCTATTATTACTTCAATTTCTTGGGGTGTGTATTATTTTTTACTAAATTATCTTTCCAGTTGGAACATTAATCCCTTTAATATACTTTTTTATGTTGAAACAGCACTATTTTTTTCTATACTGATATATATTTTTAATTTCAA
>SKGP01000056.1 GCA_007117405.1 Candidatus Woesearchaeota archaeon
TCAAAGAGAAGCTTCAAAAAGATGTAAGTAAATTAGGGGAGAGACTTGAGAAACATGAAGTGGAGGTGCCAAAAAAAATACACAATTCACTACTTCTTTCAATAAAAGAAGAAATAGTTAAGGAATTTGCACCCATTTTGAAGAAATTAGATGTAAAATCTGTAAAGATTGATATGTTTAAAGAAATTGAAACTATAATTGAAGCTGAAGCAGGCAAATTAAAATCAGAACTTGAAAGCAAAACAACTCATACAAAAAAAGAAATATCAAAAAAATTCTCACAACTTGAAGGCAGATTAATTGAGGCATTAACTAAAAGTGAATCAATTCAAAAGCAAATAACAGAACTAGAAAAAAACAAAATTTCAAATATTAAATCAGAACTAGAAGAAAAAATTTCAATTTCAATAGAAAATGCAAGTAAAAAACTATTCTCAAATTACACAAAAAATACTAAAGAAATAGCTATGTTAAAATCATCATTAGAAGACCAAAAAAAGACTTCGGGTGATATTGAGAAAAAAATAGAATTATTTAGAAAAGAGATGAATAAAAATCTTTCAATTGAAGATTTAGACCTAAGTTCAATTGAGAGCAAACTATTAAAACTTCAAAAAGACAATGACTCAATAAAATCCTTAGTTGAAAAATATGAAAATGATTTGTATAAAATTTCAGAAAATATTTCAACATCCGTTGAGAAAAGAGTAAAAAAATTACTAAGCGATACTGAAAAGAAACTTTCTCAAGTAAAATCTGAAAAGTTAGAACAAGAAGAATTTGTAGTAAACAAAATAAATGAAGTAATAGATAATGTAAATTTATTTGAAAAAAAAGTTCTTGAAGTTGAGAAAAAAGATGCAAAATATATTGAAAAAAATATTCAAAAATATTCCCAAAATCTAATTGAAGATTATAAGAAACATCTTGATAACTTATTTGATAAAAAATCTAAAGAGATAGAAAAAACATCTCTTGATGTTTCAATAGAAAAAGAAAAAATACTAGGACAAATAGAAAGATTAAAACTTGACCTTGAAAATTTTTCCAAGCAGTCCAAAGCCGGTGTAGAGAAAGAAGTTCAGATATTTGTTGAAGAACTTGAAAATTTTAAACAAGAAAAATCAAAAATAGAACAATCCTTTGGAAAATCAACTAAAGATAAGTTGTCGGCTTTTTCAGATATGATAACTGAAAGGGAAAAAGAATTAAAACAATCAATAAAGCAATTTGAAGCAGAAAGAGCAGGGTTGATGGATGTATTTGTAAATAAGACTAATGAGATGATTGAAAAGTTCAACAAACTTTCAGCTGAGGGAGAAAAAGATTTTGAATTAAATAAAAAAAAATTAAAAGAAGAGTTCAAAAAATTAATTGAAGAAAACAAATTAGAACTAAAAAAACAAGAAAGCAGTATTTTATCTAAAAATGCGGCTCTTGAAAAAAGTATTGTTGAGTTTGAAAAAAAACTTGGAGAAACTGAAAAATCAGATGCAAAACTTATTGAGACAAAAATAAAATCCTACTCGAAAAATCTATTTGAAACCTATGAAAAACATCTAGAAGAAATATTTTCTGAAAAAACAAAAGAACTTGATAGAACATCTCTTGAAATTTTAAATGAAAAAGAAAAAATACTAGGACAAATTCAAAGATTAAAACTTGACCTTGAAAATTTTTCCAAGCAATCCAAAGCTGGTGTAGAGAAAGAAGTTAAACTGTTTACTGAAGAACTTGACAAGTTTAGAAAAGAAAAAGCAAACATTGAAGAAACATTTGGTAAATTAACAAATGATAAATTAGAAGAGTTTTCAAAATACATTTCTCAAATGCAGAAAGATTTGAAAAATTCAATAAAAGGATTTGAAGCTGAAAGGTCGGCTCAGCTTGACATGTTTGTAAAAAAAACAAACGAACTTATAGACAAATTTGCTTATCTTTCTAAAGACAATGAGATATCTCTTGAAGAATATAAAAAGAAAACTGGAAATTTAATTGAAGAAAAATTTCATTTAAACAGAAAAGAACTTGAAGAGAAAATAGCAAGGCAGATTGCATCTGATAGCGAGTTTTTAACAAAGATTAGTTTGGAAAACAAAGAAGACAAGAGAAGAATGTCTGAAGATATTGAAAATAGGTTTGTATCAGCAAAAACTCAGTACGATTCTGAGTTTAACTCTCATCTTATGTCTTTTGATAAGGAACTTAAAAATAAAGAAAATGAATTTTTACAAAAACTTCTCGTAATTGAACAAGAAAAAGATGAAATGGTTAAAGGACTTTCTGTTTTTAAAGAAGAGATAGAAAAATTAACTAAAAACTACACTGAGAATTTAGATTACGAATTACAAAAAATAAAAGCTGAGGAAGCATCTTTTGAAAATCAAAAACAAGAGTTTTTAGGCCATATTGATAATTTGACGAAAGCAAAATTAGCCCAACTTGAAGACTATTCTCAGTCACTTTCAACAAAACTAGATGAACAGCTATCTTCACAAGCCGAAGCATTTGATAGACACGAAAATACATTTAGAGATGTATTTAATGAAAAAATTTCAAATCTTCATCAAACAATATTTGAAAGAATTGATATAATGGAGAAAAAATTTGTTGATAATAATTTTTCAGTTGTTAAAAAAAGAATAGATGAAGAGATGAAAGCACTTAATTTAATGGATGAAAATCTCAATTCAAAAAGTTCAACACTAGATATAAAAATAGGAAGTTTTGATGAAAAAATAAGAGATTTTGAAACAAACATACAATCTCAAGAAGAAAAACTTAAGGAGAAAGTTGAAGAAAGGCTAATGTCACTTGAAAAACAACTTAACAAGAGATTTTTGGATTTGGATTCAGATTTTTCAACATTTAAAGGAGTAATACTTGATGAAGTTGAAGACCTTATGAAAGAAGTTAGCAAAACAGTTGACTCTAGAGTTGAAATTGCAGATAAAGCAATTACGAAAGCAAATTTTGTCATAAATGAAGCATCAAATAAAATAAAAGAGTTTAATGAAATGAAGTCTTATGTTGATAAAAGTGTTGCAGGAATAAGAGATGAAGTTAGTGATATTTATGTCAAACTAGATATAATGTCTCCGAGTGAATTTGGCGTTTCAGAATATGTCCATTACATGAATGAATATGAAAATCAGTTAATATCTCTTATTAGAACATTAAAATCTAGAGGATTTACTGATGATCATTTAAAATCTGCTTTAGTAAATAAAGGACATCCAAGATTTTATGTGTCAATGATTCTGGAAAAATATCAAAATGTCTGGAATTAATTTTAACCGCTATATTTATAAAATCTGATTAATTTTTATTTACTATGATAGTGCCAGTTAGATGTTTTTCATGTGGAAAACCAGTAGGTTCCCTTTGGGAAAAATACCAAGAATTGCTTAAGGATGGAAAAAGCTCGAAAGAAGCTCTTGACGAAGTAGGATTACAAAGATTCTGTTGCAGATCCGCTATTATGTCCCATGTTGAATCAATAGGAATTGTGGGAAAATATAAATAATAAATTATTATTTCCCATAACATTTAAATATAAATTTCTTTTTTCTATAATTTATGAGCAAGTTAATTAGTTTGAATTCTTTAAAAAATTTGGATTATGAAAAAATTGGTCTTAAATGTGGTCTTGAAATACATCAGCAACTAAACACAGGTAAACTTTTTTGTAAATGTCCTTGTGAGATTGTACCAAATGACACTTTAGACAAATCAGTTGAGAGAAAACTTAGATTTTCAATGTCAGAAACTGGAGATATTGACAAGGCGGCGATGAGTGAATTCAAGAAAGGAAAATACAATATATATAAGTACAATGATAAAATAGCTTGTTTAGTTGACCTTGATGAAGAACCTCCTGGAAAATTAAATCAAAGAGCTTTAGATACTGCAGTTAGAGTAGGTCAGATGATGGATATTAAATTTTTTGACAATTTTCAATTTATGAGAAAATTGATTATTGATGGTTCAGTAACTGCAGGGTTTCAGAGAACTTGCATGTTAGGGCTTGGAGGTTTCATTGAAACTTCTTTTGGTAAAGTAAACATTAACGGAATAAATCTTGAAGAGGACTCCTCAAGGACAATTGAGAGAAATTCAAATCATACTATTTTTGCTTTAGACAGGCAAGGAATTCCTTTAATTGAAATAACAACAGGCCCACAAATAAAGCTTCCAGAGCAAGGATTTGAAGTTGCAAAACAGCTTGGAAACATATTAAGAAGTTTTCCAGAAACAAAAAGAGGCCTTGGCACAATACGTCAAGATATTAATGTTTCAATAATTGGTGGAGCTAGAATTGAAATAAAAGGTGCTCAGAATTTAAAATTCATACCCAATATTATAGAAGCAGAAGTTAAAAGACAACTGATACACAAATCAATAATTGAAGAACTTATAGAAAGAAAAGTAAATGCTGACAACTTTAGTGATTTTCAAATATACAATGTAACAGAAGTTTTTAAGAATTCAACTTCTAAAGTAATACTTTCAAATATAAAGGAGAAAGAAGGAGCAGTGCTTGCATTAAAATTATTCTCTTTCAAAGGTATACTTGGGCACGAACTGCATGAAAATTATAGATTTGCAACAGAAATTTCAAATAGAAATAAAAAGCATTTTCCTGAAGTTAAAGGACTTTTTCATTCAGATGAATTGCCAAATTATGGAATTACTAAGGAAGAAGTTGATAATATAAGAAAACTAATGAAATTAAAAGAAAACGATTCATTCATAATAGTTGCAAATAAAAAAGAAGTTGCAGAAAATTCTCTTAATTGGATAAGTCAGATAATATCTGATTTGATATGGGAAGTGCCAAGTGAAGTAAGGCAAGTAGACCCAAAAGGCACACTTACAACTTTTTTAAGGCCAATGCCTGGTGCAGCAAGAATGTATCCAGAAACAGATGTTCCAACATTTGAAGTAACCAACAATTACTTAGAAGAAATGCAAAAACAAATTCCAGAACTTTCAGAAAAGAAAATTAGCAGAATTTCAAAAGATTTAAATCTTGAGGAGGGAAAAGTTATTGAAGTTCTTGAAAAATTTTCAGAACAAGAAATAAAGAATCTTTTATCAGTTTCTAAAAAATCTGCATCTGTACTTTATTCAATAATATTTGACATTCCAAAAGACATTAAGAAAAGAGAAAAAATAGAGCCTTTAGATTTCAACTACTCACTTCTAGAAGACCTTCTAAAAGAGTCAGAAAAAAATAATTTCTCACAAACAGTAATAAGAGACATATTTTTAAGTTTATATAAAGAAAAAATTGAAAGTATTGAAAATTTCTCAAAATACCTAGAGAAAAAAGGATTTATCGGGGAAGCCATTGGTGAAAGTGAAATTGAGGAAAAACTCAAAGAAATAATAGAAAAAAATAAAGGAGCACCATTTGGAGCACTGATGGGACATGCTATGAAAGAGTTTGGTTCTAAAGTTGATGGAAAAAAGATTAGCGAGATGATAAAAAAACTATCAAATTGATATTTAGGCAGTTTTATAAAATAATTTTCTTTATCAATTATTATGACTCTAGAAATAGACCAAATTCCTACAAATATTTTAAAATTTATAAAAAAGCAGAATATTGATTCCTTAAGACCATCTCAGTTAAAATCAATAAAAAAAGGTCTTTTCAAAAATAACAAAAATCAGATTATATCAACACCAACTGGAAGTGGAAAAACTTTAGTTGCAGAACTTGCAATGTTAGATACAATATTCAACAAGAATAAAAAAGTAATTTACATAGTCCCCCTAAAAGCTTTGGCATCTGAAAAATATAAAGATTTTATTACAAGTTATGGTGAAGACCTAAAAGTTAGGATTGCAATAGGAGAAGTTCAAAATGAAAAATACAATTATGATTATGATATTTTAATAGTTACAGCAGAAAAATTAGATTCTTTAATTAGGCATGATAAAACATTCATTGAAAACCTTGGTCTTTTAATTGTGGATGAAATTCATCTTCTAAATGATGAAAAGAGAGGGCCAACACTAGAAATTTTACTTACAATTTTTAAGACAAGATACAAAAAGGTTAGAATTATAGGCCTTTCTGCGACAATTGGAAATGCCAAAGAACTTTCAGCATGGCTAAATGCAGATTTAATTGAAGATGATTGGCGTCCTGTTGAACTCCAGCACTATGTTTACCTTGGAGATAAACTCCTAAGATATAAATAGATTTATTCTATTTTTAATCTCAAAACTTATAAATATAAATGATTTAATTAATAATTAAGATGTTTGGTAAAATAAAAGACAGACTAAAAAACGTATTTAGTAAATCTGAGGAAGTAATTGAAGAAAATCCCGATGAAATTGTAGAAGTTAAAGAGGAAAAAGTTCAAGAAAAACCTAAAAAAAAAGAAAAAGTAAAAGTACCTGAAGAAAAGGAACCTTATAAGGAAGAAGAAAAAGAACTATCTGAACCTGAGGAAGAACAAGAAGAAAAAAAAGGTTTTTTCGGTGGGTTTTTTAAGAAAAAAAAAGAAGAAACTGAAGTAGAAGAAATTTCAAGTTTACAGGATAATATGCTTGAGGGTGTTGATGAAATCGAAAAAGATGCAATCAAAGAAAAAAAAGTTTTGCCTGAAAGTAAAATAAAAGAAAATAAGATTGAACTTGAAACTAAAAAAAAAAAAGAAGAAGAAACTGAAAAGGAAGAGTTCGAAGAAATAAAAGAACAAGAGGAAAAAAAAGGTTTTTTTTCAAAAGCATTTTCAGCAATCAAGCAAAAAAAAATAACTCAAGAGGATTTTGAAAGAATTTGGGTTGAATTAGAAATATTTCTCCTAGAAATAAATATTGCCTATGAGATAGTTGAAAAAATAGAACAAAAACTTAGAGAATCCCTTGTAGGAAACTCTTTTGACAGATTTAACCTTTCAAAAAAGATAAGAGAAGTTCTTGAAAATGAAGTAGAACAAGTACTATCTGGAAGAGAGGCAGATTTTTTAGAGACAATAACAGAATACAAGAAAAAAGAAGAGATATTAAAGATATTAGTTCTGGGTGTTAATGGTACTGGGAAAACAACAACTATAGCAAAGATTGTAAA
>SKGP01000040.1 GCA_007117405.1 Candidatus Woesearchaeota archaeon
TCTTCAATCCAAGCTGTTTTGTTTTTTGAATAAAACATTGGAATTATTTTATATTCCAAAGAATTCATAAAATCATCATACTCACTTATTGGAAACCCGCCTCCATTCATTTCAAAAGACTCTATTGCCCATCCATCTAACCTTGAAAAATGCAAACAACCATTTACGGCGGCTTTCATCCCTGAAGTCCCAGAAGCCTCATTAGGTGGAATTGGAGTGTTAAGCCATAGGTCGCAACCTGAAAGTAAATATCTTGCAACTTCAATATTGTAATCTTCAATAAATGCAATAGATATTTCGCCTGAAAGATTTTTTGCATTCTCAATAATTCTCCTCATAATATCCTTACCAATACCATCTTTTCCATGGGATTTTCCAGCAAACACAAATTGAACTTTCTTACCTAATCTTCTTAAATTATCCATATTTTGGAATATCATCTCAGCATCTTTGTAAGCAATAAATCTCCTTGCAAATCCAATTGTTAAAATATCTTTTGAAAATTTAGAACCAGTTATATTTCTACTATTAACAAAATCAACCATGTCTTTTTTTGCATTAAGATGAGCCTTGTAAAGTTCACTATTTGGAATCTTAAATACATCAGATAATCTCTCAAAATCTTTCCTCCAATCTGGAATATACTTATCAAAAAGTTCACTCATATATTTACTAGTCCATCTTGACGAATATATCCCATTTGTAATATAATCAATAGTATGATATGGAAACATCTCTCTTGATACATCCATATGTTTTCTTGAAACAGCATTATGGCAATTGCTAAGACTAAGTGCCAATTTTGTAGTATTAAGCTCATCTTCACCTGCTAATTTTTTTATATGCCATGGAACCAAATCAGGTTCACCTTTAACTCTCTCATAAAAATCAGAATATTTAAACTTGTCATGTCCAGCTGCAATTGGAGTATGGGTTGTGAAAACACATCTCTCTTTAACCTGTCCATCATCAAATCCATTTTTAATCCCAAGATCTCTATACATTTCAAGTGTTAAAAAAACACTATGACCTTCATTCATATGATACTTCTCTATATTATTATACCCTAGTTCTTTAAGTGCCCTATATCCTCCAACACCCAAAACAAGTTCTTGAGAAATTCTATCCCCCATATAAAGCCTATCTGTTATCTCTTTTCCTTTCTCTGTATTCTCATCAAGATTAGTATCAAGAAAATAAATTGGAACTATGTGTCCCAAAACTCCTCTCTTTTCATATTTCCAAATTTTAATAAATACATCATCTCCAGAAATATTTACTTTTACTTGCTTTCCAGTATCTTCTAAAAAATTTTTATAATCCCAAAAATCATCTTGTTCTTCCTGAACACCATTTACTATTTTTTGTTTGAAAAACCCATTTCTATAAAGAAGAGTTACAGCGCAGAATGGAACATTCAAATCTGCCATTGCCATAATAGTCCCACCAGCAAGAATTCCAAGCCCACCAGAGTAAGTTTTAATATTCTCATCAATTCCTATTTCTGCCGAGAAATAAGCAACTTTAATATCTTTTGACATACTTATTATTAATTGAAATAATTTATATATTTTCTAAATAACTATTAAGTAATTAATAGAATTTAATGAAATTAAAAAAAAACACCTATATTCTTATAAGGAATATCCTCTGGCCAAACCTTTACAACTCTTGCTGTAAAATAATTAATTCTGTTAATATCCTCTCCTTTTAATTTATAGTAATTAACTCCTAAAAGTTTACAATAATCTTTATTATGTCCAATTCCCATTTGAATCTCAGATAAAAGTTCTTTTGGGATGATGCCCTTATCTAATTTTGAATTATAATCTCTTGCTAATTTATTAAAATCACTATTCATAATTTGAGAAAAGTCTTTAATCTCACCAACTCTTTTTGCTTCATCATATATTAATGCCAATAAATCTCTAGCCATTTTTCTTTTATGGGGAAAACCCATGTTTTTACAAAGAATAACATTTATAAATTTTTTTATTATATTAATTAAGTAAAAATTAATTAAGTATTTTTCTGCTTTTTAAATTCATTTTCGAATCAAACTCATATATATGAGGAACACCTGTCTTCATCTCAAATTCAATAATTTGTTCCGGTGACATATTTTCAATATACATTACAATTGACCTTAGAGAATTTCCATGGGCAGAAACAATTACAGATTTTCCCTGTTTAAGATATGGTACTATATTTTTTTTAAAATATGGCAATGTTCTTTTTGCAGTATCCTTTAAACTCTCACCCTCCGGAGGGGCAATATCAAAACTCCTTCTCCAGATTTTTACTTGTTCTTCCCCATATTTTTTCATAGTTTCTTCTTTATTTAAACCTTGAAGTTTTCCATAATATCTCTCATTCAACTTCTCAGAAAGATACATAACAATTTCTTTTTTATCTTCCTTTGACTTAGAATATTCATTATACCATTCTGGTTTTGATTGATGAACTCTAAGAAAATTACTTGAATAATTATTCAAATTCAAAATAGCAAACAAAGTTTCTTGAGCTCTAATTAAATTTGAAGTAAATGCAATATCAAACTTAAAATCTTTTAAAAGCTCCCCTGCTTTCTCTGCTTCCCTAACGCCATTTTTACTAAGAGAAACATCAACCCATCCAGTAAACCTATTCTGAAGATTCCATACAGACTGTCCATGCCTTACCAATATCAGTTTTCCCATAATAATCAATAAAAAACACTCTTTTTAAATCTAACTGAAAATATATCTAAAAAATAAAAAGTTGTAAATTTATGAAAAATAAGTAGTGACAAAAATAATTATACATTTAACATATTAACTATTTAATGAAACCATTCCCTACTGAAAAACTTGAATTCTTTTACAGTGATTTTGAAAAAAAACCACCCCTCCTAATGTTACTCTTTATGGTTCTCTCACTAGGTTTTTATGCAATCAACTGGATATATTTTATGAACAAAAAACTTGATGAAATTGATGATGATTCCCCTCAACCCGAAAGAGGGCTAATTATTTTATTTTTTTTTCCAGTTGTTTTTTCAATAATTATGCAAATTTTGTATAATATAATGAAAATTCCTGAAGGAGTATTTTTATCAATAACCTATACAGTATGGTCTCTAATTATATTCTTATCATTAAAATATATTTATGATTTTTGTCTTTCATACTCAAAAGTTACTCAAACAAATGCACTATTTTGGTACATATTTATATATTTAGGATTTCCTGCTGTTGTCCTATTCTTTTTTAACTTTCCATATGCTCTACCTCTAATGTTTTTCACAATGATTACAATTCCAGCAATGCAATCTTATATAAATAAAGAAGCAGAAAAATATCAATTAAAAAAGAAGGGAGATTACTTTAACTCAATGCACAAAGCAAGAAGTTATTAATGAAGTTTCTTTGCAGGGAAAATATCTGGGACATAAGTATTAGGTCTAAAAGTAATATCTGTCACACCAAAAAGCATTGGCGTATTAACACCACCAATCGCACCATTTGAAATAACAAAACCTGGATTTCTAATTATTTGACCCATATCTTCCAAAGAGTAAATTGACTCATTGTGTTGTTGAGGAAACTTCTTTGTTGCAAGACCTAGTCTTGGCATTTGGAAATAAAGGCCAGATATATCAATAGGTAAATGATATTTATCATTAAAATCTGAAATTGTAGCTAAATACTTATTAGAAGTTGAATCTATTTTTGACAAAAGCCTATCTCTCTGATATACTTCATATGATCCCACATCCTCAAATTCTTCATCTAATATATAATCATCTAAAGTTTTTACAAATTCCTGAGAAAATGAAATAGGTCTTCTGTATACAAAATCACCTCGCAATACATACAAATTTCTATCTAAAGGCAATTTCTGTGATTTTAAAAATTTTTTAAAATTTAAAATTTGTGTAGAATATGTATCATCCATTGAAAAAATCCTATAATTGCCATTAGTAGCATCTCTAAATTGAGAACCAAGGCCCTCTCTATCTGTAATTTCTATTAATTCCATATTTAATCAATAATTTGATATAATTTAATATTTATAAATCTACTCATTAGGAGTTACATTATGAAATTTGAATTCATAAAAATAAAATAATATAAAAAATTTATTTCTTAGATTTAGGCTTTTTAGCAACAGTCTTTTTTGATTTAGTAGAAGAAGATTTTAATACCTTTTTCTTTTCTACAGATTTTTTTGGTGAGGTTTTTTTAGCAACAACTTTTTTTGCTGTTTTCTTCACTGAAGAATTTTTAGCAACAGGTTTTGCTTTTTTCTCTTTTTTTTCAACTTTTTTTGCTTCTTTAGTTTCAACATGAGTTGATTTTACAGAAAACCCTGGATTAAACTTATGTGGATGCTTTGCAAGTTTATGTTCAAGTTCTGCAACCATTAATTTAGTTTTAATTACTGTATCTGGATTTAAAGACATTGTTTGAATTCCACATTCAACAACAAACATTGCAAATTCAGGATAATCTGAAGGAGCTTGTCCACAAATTCCAATGTATTTTCCTTTCTCATTACACTTATTAATAACATGAGCAACTAAATCTTTTACTGCTTGATTTCTTTCATCGTAAATGTGAGAGACAAGTTCTGAATCCCTATCTAGTCCAAGAGTCAATTGTGTTAAATCATTTGTTCCAAGAGAATACCCATCAACAAGTTCTAAAAACTGGTCTGCAAGTATTACATTAGAAGGTATCTCACACATCAAATAGATTTCCATACCATCTTTACCTCTTTCAACACCTGCTTCTTTAATAACTGAAAGAACCTTCTTTGCTTCATCAACTGTCCTACAAAAAGGAATCATCAATTTAAGATTTTTAAGTCCGAATTGTTCTCTAACTTTTCTTACTGCAAGTATCTCAAGTTTAAACGCATCTTTGAAATTTTCAGAGTAATATCTTGAAGCACCTCTAAATCCAATCATTGGATTATCTTCCTTTGGCTCAAAAAATGAACCACCAATTAGATTTGCATACTCATTTGATTTAAAGTCAGAAAGTCTAATTATAACTTTTTTTGGATAAAAAGCAGCAGAAATCATAGCCATCCCTTCAGCAAGCTTATCAACATAGTATGAAACTTTGTCATCATATCCCTTTGTAAGTTCATCAATTTTTGCTATAGTCTGTTTCGCTAAAGGATTCTTTTTAAGTTCATTATAATGTAAAAGTGCATTTGGATGAATTTGAACTCCTGAATTAATTATAAACTCTTCTCTAGCAAGACCAACACCATCATTAGGTAAAAAAGACTGACCAAAAGCCAAATGAGGATTTCCAATGTTCATCATAATTTTAGTCTTTGTCTGAGGTATGTTATCAACTGAAGCCTCAGTTATCTTATATTTCAAAAATCCTTCATAAACATAACCATTCTCACCTTCAGCACAAGACACCGTAACTTTCATATTGTTTTTAAGAACTTCTGTTGCATTTGAACAACCAACAACAGCAGGCACACCCATCTCCCTTGAAATAATTGCGGCATGACAAGTTCTACCACCTCTGTTTGTTATAATAGCAGATGCTAATTTCATAATAGGCTCCCAATCAGGGTCAGTCATATCAGTTACTAAAATATCTCCTTTTTGAAAATTTGCCGCCTGATGAATGTCCATTATAACTTTAACCTTACCATGACCTATTTTTGCTCCAACAGAAACACCCTCGCACAGAAGTTTTCCACTTTCAGCCATTTCATAAGTTTTAATTTTAGACCTATCAACTCTTGATTGAACAGTTTCAGGCCTTGCTTGAACAATAAAAAGTTCTCCTGTTTTTCCATCTTTCGCCCATTCCATATCCATCGGCTGATAATGACCTTTTTTTGCTGTATAGTGGTCTTCAATTATAACTGCCCATTTTGCTAATAGAAGAACTTCATCTTCAGATAATACAAACTTTTCCTGCATCTGTTTTGGAACTGGAACATTTTTTGTAAGCTTTGAACCTGAAGTATCATATATCATCTTGATATGCTTCTCACCAACTTTTTTAGAAATAATAGGTTTATAACCTTCCTCAAGAGTTGGCTTAAAAACTAAATACTCATCAGGATTTACCGCACCTTGAACAACATTCTCACCAAGCCCATAAGCTCCAGTAATAAATGCAACTTTGTCAAAACCAGACTCAGTATCTATTGAAAACATAACACCTGAACATGCAAGGTCTGACCTAACCATTCTCTGAATTCCAATTGAAAGTGCAATATTAAAATGGTCAAAATTTTTGTCAACTCTATAAGAAATAGCTCTATCAGTAAAAAGAGAAGCAAAACATTTCTTACATGAATGAAGCAACTGCTCTTCAGAATGTACATTCAAATAAGTTTCCTGCTGTCCTGCAAAAGATGCATCTGGCAAGTCCTCTGCAGTTGCAGAAGACCTTACCGCAACATCTGTATGCTTACCATATTTTTCTTCTAACTTTCTATATGCTCTAATAATTTGAAGTTTAAGCAATTCAGGAAAAGAAGCATCCATAATTGTAGCTCTTACTTTCCTTCCTCTTTCCTGAAGATTATGAAGATCGGAAGTATTCAAATCGGATAAAATTTCTCTGATTCTATTTTTAACACCACTCTCAGATATAAACTGCCTGTAAGCATGAGATGTTACAGCAAAACCATAAGGTACTTTAACCCCTAATTTTCCTAGAGAGACATACATTTCTCCAAGAGAAGCATTTTTCCCACCAACTAATGGGATGTCTTCAATTCCCAATTCGTCAA
>SKGP01000054.1 GCA_007117405.1 Candidatus Woesearchaeota archaeon
ATTAAATTTTCAGGAAATAAAGGTTTTCATTTAGCAATACCCTTTGAGGCCTTTTCTAAAGAATGCCCTGGGCTTGTTGCTGGAATATCTGAAGCGAGACTTCTATTTCCAGATGTGGCTAAAAAAACAGTTTTATTTCTTCTTCATGAACTTAAAGGCAGAATTTCAAAGATGATACTAGATTATGAAGGAGAGGGAATTTCTGCAATAAAAAAAATCTCAGACAAGTATAAAATTTCTATTGAGGAGTTAAATTATGATAAAGATAAGAATGAGTTTAATTTTATGAAAGTTATAGACATAGATACTATTCTTATAACTTCAAGACATCTTTTTAGAATGCCTTACTCTTTAAATGAGAAATCAGGGCTTGTTAGTATCCCTGTAAAAAAAGAGCATATTATGGATTTTGAGAGATTTTTGGCAAAACCAGAAAAAGTTGACCCTAGTAAATATACTTCATACGAATTTCTTTCGTATGATCCAAAATTTGGGCAAGATGCAAATATACTTCTTCAAAAGGTTTATTCAGATGAAGATTTTATTTATGATTCTATGTATGATGATTATGAACAGCAACTTAAAAATAAAGCAGCAGGTGAATTTGTTTTGGAAATTGATGAAGAAATTGAAATTAAGGACTTTCCCAAAACTATCCAATTTGCATTATCAAATAAATTTTCTGATGGGAGAAAAAGAGCAGTTTTTTTAATTCTAACATTTTTACATTGTGTTAAATGGGACGATAAGCATATTGAAGACACTTTAAACGACTGGAATAACTTCCAAGAGGAACCATTAAAAAAGAATTATCTCCAGGCTCAAATATCTTGGTTTAAAGTCCAACAAAAAAAGATTTCTCCACCTAATTTTGATAGTGAGAATTATTATCTGGGTATTGGTATGCCAAAAGAGATAATAGAAAAAGATAAAAATGCTTTCAAATCTGTTGAAGCAAAAAATCCCTTACATTATATGTATTTGTTTTTGAAAAATAAAAAAAAATTCAAAAATTCAAAGAAATAATACTTATTTTCTAACAAACAATCTAACTTCGTCTTTTCCTTCGATTTCTATAAGTATTCTTTCAGCGATTGCTTTTTGTGGGTCTGAAAAGAAGTGGCATCTTTCCTTTATATTTTCAAAACTTTCAAAGGGTTTATTTCTTTCTTCAAGAAGATCAGTTAGATGTTTCTTACCAATCCCAGGTATTAATTCTAAAGAATGTTTTCTAATTGTTATTGGACCTGCAAGATTGAAGAATCTAATAAAATCTTCTTCTTTTTCATTTACTATGTCCATAATTGTAAATAGTAATTCTGATTTAGATGTTCCTGTAAGTTTATCTGGGTAAAGTGCTCTTTTAATGTATTGTATTTCATCTCTTTTTCCATCTCCGATGTATACTTTTTGCCCATTTCTAAGTATTACTCCAGGTTTTGGGACTAATTCTAGTAAAGTGAAGTTAGAAGTACCTATAGCTTGTGCAATTTCATTATCTTTAAATGAACTATTGCTTTCTAAAACAACATCTAGAATTATTGCAAATTCTTCTTTAGGCTGTTCTCTTTGATTTTTGAATCTATTTTTATTATGTATCATTTTTTTATGTATATAGAATTTAGGAATTTGAAATTTATAAATTTTTAGTTCTTGTACTTTTTAAGAACATCTAAAATTTTAGTAACACTATCATCAACAAGTACAGTACCGCTATGTGATACAATTGATCTAAGTTCAGTTCCTGATTTTGGCATTATATCTAATATTTTTATTATATGTTGACTTTCAAGCCTTGGAATTTGAAGTTCCTCAATCTCTTTTTTTGCCTTTTCAAATGTTGAAAAATTCATTTTGTTAAATTTTTTTAAATACTCTAATGATTTCTCTTCTCTATAAGCAAGTTCTCTTTTTTCAGCTTTTTTTTCTATTATGCTTAATGCTTCACTGGTTGAAATTCCATCTTTTGATATTAGTTCATAATTTGCCATTTTAGGATATTTATTTTATGTTTAATGTTTTTAAACTCTTAACATATGTACTGGGTGTACTACACATGATTTTTTTTTATTTCCGTCTTTAATGTTTACTATATAACATTCTCCTTGTTTTTTTCCAACTTCTCCTATTTTTCCATGGAACCTTAAATGAAAAATTCCTTTCTGATAACTAGGATATGCTTTTAGGAGTATTTTGTCCCCTTCTTCAAATGTTTGCATAAATCTTGAAATGTGCAGTTTTCCTTTTTCGGATACTGACTTTTTCATCTTATATCTTGTTTTTCTTCTATTTCCACCAATTCTTTTCATTTTTTAATCCCTACATTATTTCTGTTTTGATAGTTTGTTTGTATCTTATAATATAAAAATAATCCTACTGCCTTTAAAAACTTATTTGTTAATAATTAAAGATTTAAATCTTCTTTAAGTAAATCAATTACCTCACTATAAAGACTTTTTGGTAAATCTATGGTAATAAATCTACTTCTTCCATACCTTCCTTTTGATACTAACTTGAAGCTTATAAGTCCAAGAACCTCTAACTCAACTATTATATCTGATATTCTTCTTAATGAAAGGGTAGGAACTCCCAATTCCTTTGCAATCCTGTTATAATAATCATATACGGAACCTGTAGTAGTTGGTTCTATGAAAGTTGATTTTTTTTGAGTTACAAGATTCATCTTTTCTTTCATTGATGTTTTAATGATTGCATAATTCACTAGTTGAAATTGTTTTGGTTGGGATTTAATTGTATCTATAATTCTGTTACGTTCAGTTTTTTTATTTGCATTATCTATATGCTCTATCATTAGTTTTTCAGACCCTTCCCTTTCAGCAAGTTCTCCAGCAAATCTAAGTAATTCTAATGCTCTTCTTGCATCTCCGTGTTCTCTTGCTGCATATGCAGAACACTTTGGGATTACATCCTCACTTAGAACTCCTTCTTGAAATGCCATATATGCCCTATCTTTTAGAATATCTTGGATTTGTATTGCATTATAAGGGAGGAATACTATTTCTTCTTCATTTAATGAACTTTTAACCCTTGCATCTATACTATCCATTACTGTCAAATCGTTTGTAATTCCTATTATTGATATTTGTGAGGTTTTAAGTTCAGGATTTATTCTTGTAAGATTGTATAATATTTCATCTCCAGCTTTTTTTATTAAAGTGTCTATTTCATCTAAAACTAAAAGTACGGTTTTTTTCCTATTATCAATTTGTTCGTATAATTCTTTATATAAATCATTTGTTGAAACTCCTGTTGAAGGCATTTCTTTTCCTATCTGTTTTAATATCTCAAGGATTATTCTATATTCAGTATCTGCAACTTTTTTTAATTTACAGTTAATAGATATTATTTCAAGGGGGATTTCCCTACTTATTGCAATATTATTCATTTTTGATAGTACATAATTTATGCAAAGAGTTTTTCCAGTTCCTGTTTTTCCATATATAAATATATTTGAAGGCCTTTCTTTTCTAAGTGAGGGTGCTAGAATTTTGGCAATTTCTTTGAGATATTCTTCTCTGTGCTGTATTTTCTCAGGATTATAATTGGATTGAAGTACTGCTTTATTTTTAAAAATAGGTTTCGAACTTATAAATTCATCAAAAAAATTGTCTAAATCATCTTTAAAATCAACATTTTCAGTTATAACTTTTTCTGCAAGATTTTCCATCAGAAATATTAACCCTTCTATTGTATTTATAAACATTTAGTTTATGAGAAAAAAGTAAATCACACTTACAAAAAGTATTTATAAATAATTGTTTGTTTTTATTATAAACTTTTCAATAGAGACATTATAAGCCGCATTCTGTAGTTGTTTAAACTTTATAATAAAGTAATTAACTTCAAGGATTTATCTAAGCGAGCATTCTGCCCTTGCATCTAACCATATATTGCAACTTACAATTACATCACAGTTCCCTGTAAGTCATAACTCACGTAATTGAAGGATTTTTCTGTATAGGCCATTTCTGTCCATGGTCGTTTAATGATGTGCGGACTTTCCTCCTGAAAATCAGGTAACCTTGAATGTCCCTATTATAATAAATAGTGCATTATATTTTATAAAATTATTTTAAAAAAGAATATGATACTTAAAAAGAATATAATTAATTAAGTTTTCTATTAATGAATTTTCTAGTGGATTCTACAGGATTTCCTACATTTCTAAGAGGGCCTACAAATGCATAAACTGCATCACTAAGTCCTCTTCCAAATTCAGAGTTTCTTTTAGTGTTTGAAGAGTATTCAAGTGTTGGTTCTCCGTATTCATTTGTACTATAGAATTGCTCGCCTGACAATCCAATGGTATTATCTAGATTTCTGTAAGTAGGCCCACAAGTAATCATAGGACCACTGATTGGCATATTCATAGAAATATCTTCAATTGTTGTAGCTTTTGTTACATTATCTCCGTCAAATATTGAAAACCTTTTTGTACCTGGAGAGATAGCATTTACTCCTTTTATACATACATATTGCATAGGCCCAATTTGGCCTTTATCTGTTAATTCATTGAATTTTACTACGGAATATGGATTTGGGATATCAACACCATTTTTTGAATTATTTAAACCATAAGCTGTAGCCCCAGCTGTCCCTGCCATAGCAAGTCCTAAAATTCCTGTTAATGCAACTTTTTTGCAATTTTTACCAAAACATTGTTTTTGTTCCATAATAGTCCATTAATTAACCTCAATTTATAAATTTGTTGCTACTGTGAAGTTTTAACATTCAAATTCACACAATTTTTACTTATGTTTAAAACAACAATAGTTTATTAATTAAGATTCACTTATTTTTTTAATGAAAGCATTAGTAATTAAGAACCTTAAAAAAACATATAGTAATGGTTTTGAAGCTTTAAAAGGAATTGATTTAGAAGTTGAGAAAGGAGATTTTTTTGCTCTTTTAGGTCCAAATGGAGCTGGCAAATCAACAACAATTAGCATTTTGACATCACTTACAAATAAATCTTCAGGTTTAGTTAAAGTTTTTGGGAAGGATTTAGATATAAATTTGCAAGAGGTAAAAAAATATATAGGCCTTGTACCTCAGGAATTTAACTTTAATATATTCGAGCCTGTAATAGAGATATTAGTAAATCAAGCAGGCTATTATGGAATTCCTAGAAAAGAAGCACACGAAAGAGCAGATTTTTTATTAAAAGAACTTGATTTAACTGAAAAAAAACATTCTCAAGCACTTGAACTCTCAGGTGGGATGAAAAGAAGATTAATGATTGCAAGGGCTTTGATTCACAAGCCTAAGCTTTTAATACTTGATGAACCCACAGCAGGTGTAGATATTGAAATTAGAAGAAGTATGTGGAAATATATGAAAAAATTAAATCAAGATGGGACTACAATAATATTGACTACTCACTATTTAGAGGAAGCTGAAAATTTATGTAAAAATATTGCAATAATCAATAAAGGCGAAATAATTGAGAATACTTCTATTAAAAAGTTGTTAAATAAATTAAAACATGAAATATTTATTCTTGATATTGATAGAGAATTAGATACTCTTCCGAAATTAAATGGTTATAATTTGAATTTGGTTGATAAAACAACAATTGAGGTTTCAATTGAGAAAAAAGAGAAAATTAATGATTTGTTTAAGTTATTGTCAGAACACAATATAAATGTTTTGAGTATGAGAAATAAGTCAAATAGGCTTGAAGAACTTTTTATTGAAATAATTGAAGGTGAAAAAAAATGAAAGCAAGTATAATTGCATTTAACACAATAGTAATAAAAGAGATTTTGAGATTTTCAAGAATTTGGATTCAGACAATACTGCCTCCTGCGATAACTACAATTTTATATTTTATCATATTTGGTACATTAATTGGGTCGCAAATAGGAGATATGGGTGGTATTTCTTATATGGAATTTTTGGTTCCTGGACTAATAATGCTTGGAATTATTGTACAGTCATATTCCAATGTTGTATCTAGTTTTTTTCAGGCTAAATTTTCAAAGTCCATTGAGGAAATGCTAGTAAGTCCAGTACCTAATCATATTATTGTCCTTGGATATGTATCTGGAGGTGTTTTAAGAGGATTTATTGTAGGTATTTTAATTGGAATTATTTCTTTGTTTTTCACAAAAATAAGTATTGAAAATTATTTATTTGCATTTTTTGTTGCATTGCTAACTTCAATTCTTTTTTCACTTATAGGACTTGTCAATGGAATATATGCAAAAAAGTTTGATGATGTCACTATAGTTCCAAGTTTTATACTAACACCATTAACATATTTAGGTGGAATATTTTATTCAATTAGTATGCTTCCTATTCATTGGCAGTATATTTCTATGCTTAACCCTATTCTTTATATTGTAAATTTGTTTAGATACTCTGTTTATGGAATTTCAGATGTTAATATTTATTTTGCATTGTTTATGATACTATTTTTTATATCAGTATTTTTTATAATTTCAATGCATCTTTTAAAGAAAGGAGTTGGAATTCGAAATTGACTTTTTAGGTTTTAGGAAAAAGAGAAAAGAGAATATTTTTATAAACAATTTAAGAATTTAAGTTATTATGGATGAAAAAGATTTATTAGAAAGTTTTTTAAGTCGTTTTTATGAAAAAGACTCTTCTAAAGAAGAAGAATTTTATGAAAATAAGATTAGTGAAATTTCAAAGAATACCCATTTTCTGGTCAATAAAAGAAATATTTCTAAGGA
>SKGP01000046.1 GCA_007117405.1 Candidatus Woesearchaeota archaeon
ATCATATCCAGACTAGACCACGGAGTCATAAGCTATGTATTTATTTATGTCTGGATATGTGTTCAGTTTGCTTTTTAGCAAACCACCGAACGAATAAAATGAGTGACCGTGTATCCAGACTAGACCACGGAGTCATATGTAAAAAAAACATAACTATTATTAAAAATCTTTGCTTTAAAGGCTAACAAAAAAGAAGAATCCAATGAATGTAATAAATGTTAACACAACTACATGCGGAGCTCCCCTAATTATGTTATTCTCCTGCATTAGTCCAAATAAAAAACCAGATAAAATTGCAAGTTCATATGAAAGTAGTATAAATAATGTAAGATATGAAGCCAATTTTTCATCTGCATCTCCAGAAGCTACATCACCTGCAACTGTACCACCAAGTTCTACAAATAAATTGTTAAATACCAAAATAATTATAAATATGAAAATTATAAAAGAGATATAACCTGTAAAAGTATTTGATGCTAAATTACTTTTTCTCTCCTTAATCCTAAGATTCTCAGTTAATATTTTCTCAGAAAGTTCTCTCAAAAGCTTTTCAACATGCCCTCCAACTTTTCTTGCTTCAATTACTAGTACTATATCTCTTTTTAATTGCGAACTTCCAATATTAGTTGCAAAATTAATCATTGCTTGTTCAAAATCAACACCCCAAGAAAGTTGATTTGATAGTTTTTTTATGTCTTCATTCAAAACTGTATATTCATTATTTACTGTATTTTTTATTGCAGAAATTAAATCTGTACCCGATTCAACATTATCAACAACATCTCTCAAAAATCTAGGGACAACTTGCATTTTAGATTCAACTTTTTTTACATCATAAAGTTTTATTACAAGATACGGTGTTAAAAATATTAAAAAAGGTATTATTAAAATTATATTTATCATTTCTGGTTCTGTAAAATTATTAAATGTATAATAAAGTGCAAAAATAAAACTTAAAATAGTTAAGACTAATAAAACATATTCTAAAATTTTCAAAAAGTCTAAATCTAAGTTTTTTTTCTTAATCATTTTTAATTGGAACTAACCTCGAATACAATGGTTTGGAATAATATATTAACATCATAAAACCTATATACAAAAATGGAAGAATAAATAACATAAGTATTATCCCTAAAATATTTCCAGAACCTGGCACCATTTCTGTTTGGGAACTTATTTGGACCAAATTTAATATTGAACTCATTATTGCAAAAAAAAGAGGTGAAATTAATAGTAGTACTACATAAACCTGAGAATAAATTAGCAATGTGTCAATATTTTTTTTTTCAATAGCTGTTATTTCATCATTTAAATTGTTAAGTTTTCTTTCAAGATAACTATATATATCTCCACCTGAATTTGAAATTGTAACCATATCATTCATAAGGTCTGCTAATTGTCTTGAAGGACAAGATTGCATTGCTTCCCTAATTGAACTGTGAATATCATACCCAATAAACTCAGAATAATATTTTACTTTTTTAAATTCTGCTTTTATTTCTTTATATATTAAAAAGTCACTTATTATTGCCATTATCTTGGAAAGTGTTAATTCCTTTGATAAAATCTTCATATAAGGTAATAAATAAGGTATAGAGGCATCTATTTCCATTGCCCTTTTTCTTGAAACAACTATAGGATAATTGTACAAAAAAATTCCTAGAGATACAATACCAATAATTCCACCATAAAAAACAATTAGAGAATATAATGAATTAACAAATAATAAAATTATAGAAGAAAGCATTATAAGACCAAAAACACCAATTATGGTAATATAAACAGACACAAAATACTCTTCGGGTAATATGCTAAGATTAGCTTTCTTTAAAATTGCTTCATATCTTTTATTGTAAACATTAGTTGAAAAAAATCTTTTAAATTTTACATTAGAAAGCATTTTTCTACCTAAATATTTGTATATAAAATGACAATATACAGTTAAAAAATTATCAGAAAATTCAGTAATTTGTTTTTTTTTTGTTTCCATCCTCATATATTTCACTCAGTATATTCATTATTTTCCATTTGCTTTTTTTCTTCCCTTTGTCTTATCTGCTCTAAATAATCAAAAATTAGACTTGGTTCTTTATAATAGGCATTTATAATTTCGGCAACTTCTTTAAATTCCAAAATTTTATTAGTATGCATATAATCTAAAATTCTTCTTCTTCTTTCAATTTCTTGCCAAAGTCCTTCTTCTTTTCCACCCCTCATCTCTAAAAGATGACTTATAACTAATGATTTTTCACTAAACTCGAAAGTATCTTCACTTGGTGTAAATTTCAAAAATTCATTTGTAACAAATTGATCAACTTTCATATTATAATCTATAAGTTCTACTACAGCATTTACTCTCCTAACAAGATTATTTTTTACTTTAACCTGTTTCATAAATATAACAATATTTAATTCTGTTAAAAGTTGCTTAGGTAAATTAATTGGAGCAATTGTCATACGATTTACCAAATCAGAAAACTTCTCAGCGTGTACTGTTCCAAGACCTGCATGGCCTGTTGCCATTCCTTGAAATAAAATTGCAGCTTCAGCACCCCTAATCTCACCTACAATAATATAATCTGGCCTTTCTCTTAATGATGCTTTTAACAAATCAAACATTGAAACTTCAGATTTCCCTTCAGATTCTCTTGCAATCATTGGTAACCAGTGTTCGTGTGGAAGATTTATTTCCGGAGTATCTTCAATTGAAATTATTTTAGATATTGGAGGAACAAAAAGCGATAATGCATTTAAAATTGTTGTCTTTCCAGTCGCAGTACCTCCAGAAACTAGAATAGATTGTTTATTCTCAACTGCTAACCACAAGTAAGCTAAAAGGAATGGAGGCATTGTTCCAAATTCAATTAGATGAACAGGCGTAAATGGTTCTTCTCTAAATTTCCTAATTGTAAATGATGAACCTTTTCCAGAAATCTCTTTACCATAGATTGCTTCAACCCTTGAACCATCTGGCAATGCTCCTTGTAAAATTGGTTTTGACAATGAGACTTCCTGACTTGCTTTTTGAGCTAGTTTAACAATAAATGAATTTAATTTGTTAGGATCATAGTATGCTCTATTTACTTCAATAGGACCATATTTTAGATGATTAACAAATATAGGAACATTAAGCCCATCACAGGATACATCTTCGATGTATGGGTCATGCATAATTGGTTCAATCATTTCAAGACCCAAGAAATCTCTAATTAAGTAATAAGTTATTTTTTTAAATTGGTCTTCAGTAAGTTTTATTCTATATTTAGAACATAATTTTTTAGTACCTTCTTCTATTAATTGGATTTCTGAAATATCTAAATCAACTGGTGAAAATTTTTCAAATACATAAATAAACCCGAGTTTAAGTTCTTCAAGAATTCCACTTTCTTCTTCAGTAAGTTCTGGTTCAGAAATTTTATATAATAATTTCTGAGTCTCATCGTCATATTTAATAAGAACTTTTGCCAGACCATACAAATCGTAGGAGACATCAATTCCCGAGTAGTTTATTGGTTCCCAATCGGTAGTTGATTTTTTAATTAAACTGTCTGGAATTTTTGCAAGATGTGCAGATTTGTTTTCTTTAATCTGAGTTTTTGCAAACTCATCTTCATCTTCATCAAATGCATGAGGATTTATGTAATTTTTTGCAATAATATTTATAGGAGCAGTAGAATTTGAACTACCACCGATAACATTTATCTTTGGTCCGCCATAATCTGGCTGAGATTGAGGATATTGCGAAGGTTGGTTATTAGAAAAACTATTTTCTGTCTGTTCTGAATTTTGATCAAAAGATTCAGAATTCAAATTTCTTCTAAGTAATTGGGGATTAAGAAGTTCATTGAAAGATAAAATCATCTGCCTATTTTCAAGAAAACCTTCATATTTAGAGGGTTTCTGAACATACTTGGATTTTGCATTTTTAATTATCTTACTTATATCCATTTTTTAACAAACAAAACTTCCCTCATAATTCATCATTCCCCAATTATAAGAAATATTATATATGAAATGTGTATAATTCAATAAACTCATATTTCCACCTGGTGCTGTATATGAATACTCTAAATCACAATTATTTCCAAATGAATTACAGTAATTAGCAATGTTTAAAACAAAGTTATTATGTCGACTAACTATATTTGAACTGTTGCTATTTTCTCCAATTAAACACATCTCCGAGATAATATTCCTCAGGATACTATTGTCACCAAAATCAGATATATAAGTATTATCTGTCTCTAAAGAATAGATAAAAATAGCTGCCAAGAGTATAAACAAACCAGATACTATAAATAACTGAGATTTCTTATTAACTTTCATTTTAATAACATACCCCTAATCTAATTTTTCTAAATTCAAATTGAGTTTCGTTTCCTATCGATACAATTCTTTCAAAGTACTCTCTTTTAAAATAATTATTACATGATGAAATAATTGTTTTTTCATTAAAATCGTTTATTATTAGTAATTCATATTTTAAAAATGCACTACTTAAAAAATTAGTTATTTCTGACCAATCTTCAGTTAGTGTTGAATTGGATAGGTCTTCTGAAATAACAATATCTCTAAATGTGGTCAGGGTGAAAACTGTATCTAAAGCAGAACTGGCTTGAAAGCCATAATCAAAATCCATGTAACTATTATCATAGTAAATTAAATATACTATTGCACCAGAGATTAATAAAGCCAAAAGAGATAATTCCACTATTGCAAATTGAGAAGATCTGGACTTCATCTCCACACCTCCACATAAATAACAACAGGGTCTGAATTTACAGACGAGTAACAAGAATAAGAATATTTTAATGTATCTGAAGGAAATCCAAAATTCAAATAATTTATAGAATTATCTACACTATCAATCCTTATATAAACTATTTCATCCAAACCAAGTTTGTCAGATATTGAATTATAATTTAGAGAATTTCCAAAAATATTTATTTTATCAGATGATAATGAGTTGTCTAAAAAACTATCTCCTCTTAAACCTACAGATATTGCTTGATTGAGAGACATAGCTTCCCACCCCAAAGGATATCCTGGAGAAGAAATTAAATAATTACAGATATCCCTTGGCAGAGATGATAATTCCATAAACTCTATTTCTTGATTGTGAGAAGCATATGCAAAAGAGTATAGACCGTAAATTACAAATACAATATAAAAAAAAATGAATACTGCAAATGCAAAATCAATTTGGAGATACCCTTTTTTTTTTGGTATTTTTTTCATTTTAATTTATTCTTACTTCAATTTCATTTGAAGCCCTATTATTTTTAAATGAAACAATGTAAGTCCCACCAGTTATTCTTAAATTTGAATCAAATAAATAACCTCCACTAAGATTATAATATATCCTTTCATATCCTCCAAAAGAAACATGACATACATTAGAAAAACAATACTCATCTTCAGAGGCATAGGGTTTTAATGTTTGATAATATATTTGATTTCCATCTATGTCAATATATCCATTTTTAAAATTTAAAAATACTGAAAATGTTGCATTGTTAAAATTTTGAATTTGTGAAAAATGATAAGACATTTTTAAAAAATCACTATAAACATTTTCTCTGTCTATATCACCAACTCTTTGGTCAATAACATTTTTTGCTACAAAAAAAGCAGAAATTGAAGCTAAAATTATTAATGAAGTAATCAAAGCAAAAGATATTAGTTCTGAAACTCCTTTTTTATTTCTATACATAAACACTTATCTTAACTTTAGTATTAATATTATTTTTACAATTTAATAGTTGTAAATCTTAACTTAATTTAGATATACAGCTTCCATTGAAAGAAAAAACACTAGTTTCCGCTGGATAAACAACATAGGTAGAACAAAAAGGAACCCCAAAAGAAGATATTTCAACTTCAACTTTTTGAGAACCAACAAATTGATAAACTGATATTGTGTTGTTTGATAAATCTATTTGAGCATTTGTATATTTAAAGAATTCTTCGTATATAAGTGTACTATTTGGAACATAGTTAAGTTCAATTAATTTTGCTCTTAGATTTAATGCATAAATCATATTTTCTTTTTTTGCAGAAATAATTTGAGTGTCGATATTAAGTTTATTATAAAAACCGTAAGACCCTGTAAGTAAAACAAACAAAATAACTAATATCAAAGAAAAGGTTGTCAAAGATACGACTCCCTTTTTCTTTGCGTACATTTTTCAGATAATTTATCTAACAATCTGTGTTGATGAATAAACACCTTGTGATGTTACTACAACAACATCCAATACTGCTCCTGCAGTAGGTGTACATGAACCAATTGAATAATTAGTTACACCTGGAGTAATATTAAAAGCTGTAGTCACCGCACAAGTACCTATTGTCATACTTTGTGCTGTAACATTCTCTGCAGGGTTTGCATTTTTCAAGTAAACCTGAGCAGTTTCTAGTCTCTCAACTGTGATTGGAACACCTTGTGCCCCTTTACTTTCTGTATCTGCAAGAACACCACTCTGAAAAGTGTTGTACCATGCCTGAAATCCTACTACCGCTA
>SKGP01000078.1 GCA_007117405.1 Candidatus Woesearchaeota archaeon
AGAAAAATATAAAGAAGAAATATTAAAATCTAAAGAGAAAGGATTTAAAATAATAATTGTAACTGGTGGCGAGCCTACGATAAGAAATGATTTTCTAGAAATACTTGAATTTATTAAAAATAATAATTTGATAGCCCAAGTCCAATCAAATGGAAGAAAATTTTCAGATGAGGATTTTGCAAAAAAAGCATGTAAACAGGCAAATGACTTCACCATAGCAATGCACGGTCCAAATTCACAAATACATGATTTAATAACTCAAAAAAAAGGGAGCTTTGATGAAACTGTAAAAGGAATAGAGAATTTATTAAAATTTAATTCAACTGTTGTTGGGAAAATTGTTCTTTCGAAAATCAACTACGAATATCTCTTTGAAACACTGAAGTTGTATAGAGAACTTGGTGTTAAAAAAGTAGTAGTATCATTTCCCCATTCCAGTGGCGAAAAAGGATATATTGGAAGGGTTGCGCCCTATTATAAGGAAATAAAACCACATATACAAAAATCTTTAGATTTTTTTGAAAAAATTGAAGAATTCCACGTAATACTTGAGGACATATTTCCTTGTAATTTAGATAAAGACTATCCAATTGTTCACTTCTCAGAATTTTTTGAATCAATAAAACAAAAAAGACTTTTAAAAACTGTTGAAGACTCTCACAGGAACTGGTATTATCTTAGGAAATCAATAAAGAGAAAATCGGAAAATTGCTTTGAATGTGTATTTAATCAATATTGTGACGGAGTTTGGAAGGAGTATGCAGATGAGAGAGGATTTGAAGAATTCAAACCAGTAAAAAAACCAAATATAAAAAGAATTTTTAAATATGATGCAAGAACAATAAAAGAATTAAATCTTTAATTTTAATTATTAAAGAATATTATAATGGGAATATTTATAAAAATTGGGAGTTTTGCTTCTTTATAGGTGTTAAATATAGTATTTTGATATTTAAAATGGAAAGAACACACAATTGCGGACAGTTAAGAATAAAAGAAGATAAGAAAAAAGTTAAACTTATAGGATGGGCTCAAAGAATAAGAGACCATGGTGGGAAAAAATTTATTGATTTAAGAGATAGATACGGAATAACTCAAATTGTTTTTGACCCAGATGTAACTGAAAATTTTGAAGATGTAGAAAATTTCAGAAGAGAATTTGTAATATATGTGGAAGGTACTGTAAGGCCAAGGCCAGAAGGAACTATAAATGAGAAGCATTCAACAGGTAAAATTGAAGTTCTTATAGATAAATTCTCTGTTGTAAACGAATGTGAAGTACTCCCATTTGATATAGATGAAGACCATTTCAAAGAAGTTTCTGAAGACTTAAGACTTGAGTTTAGATACCTCGACCTTAGAAGAAAGTCAATGCAAGATGCCTTAATTAGAAGACATAAATTTATTTCTGCTATGAGAAATTTTTTTGATAAAGAAGATTTTATAGAAGTTGAAACTCCTTTCTTAACCAAATCAACTCCAGAAGGTGCAAGGGATCTTTTAGTTCCATCAAGAAAACATGATGGGTCTTTTTATGCACTTCCACAGTCCCCACAGCTTTTTAAACAACTTTTAATGGTTGCCGGATATGAGAAATATTATCAAATTGTCAAATGTTTTAGGGATGAGGATTCAAGAAAAGACAGACAACTTGAATTTACACAGTTAGACCTTGAAATGTCATTTATTGAATTTGATGAATTTAGAAAACTTATGGAAGAATCCTTAATACATTCAATTCAAGTCTACGGACACAAACTCTCTCATAAAGACTTCAAAGTGTTAACTCACAAGGAGGCTCTTGATAAATATGGTTCAGATAAACCTGATTTGAGAATTCAAGGAATGGAACTGTGCGAAATTTCTGATATTGCTGAAAAATGTTCTTTTTCTGTATTTAAAGGAGTTGTTCAAAGGGGAGGAATTGTAAAAGGAATGAAAGTTGATGGAGGACAAGAGAAGATAAGCAGGAAAGAAGTTGACAGACTTATTGAACTGTGCCAGGAGAATGGGGCAAAAGGTATGGCTTGGATGAAAGTAATGGACAAGGGTGAAATAGAGTCTTCAATAACAAAATTTTTTACAAAAGAAGAACTTGATGAAATTAAAAAAAGGTTTAAAGCTGAATCTGGCGATTACTTGTTTTTCATTGCAGATACAAGAAATACAACTAATTCAGTTCTTGATTCTCTTAGAAGACATATTGCAAAAGAACTTGGAAGAGTTGAAAATAAAATATCTTTTGCATGGATTGTTGATTTCCCTCTGTTTCAATGGTCTGAAGAAGAAAATAGACTTGATGCAGAGCATTCTCCTTTTACAATGCCAAATAAAGAGGGAGTCGAATTTATAGAAAAAAATATTAAAACAAATGGAGATATAGAAAAGTACAGAGAAGAGTTATTAAAGATTAAAGGTGACTGTTACGACCTTACTATGAATGGATTTGAAATAAGTTCTGGTGCTCTTCGAATTTACAAACCAAAATTACAAAAGACAATATTTGAAATAATAAAACTAAGCCAAGAACAAATAGAATCTCAATTTGGATGGTTCTTAAAAGCTTATAATTATGGAGCCCCATATCACAGAGGTCTTGCATTTGGACTGGATAGAATTGTAATGCTTCTTGAAGGAGCAGAGTCAATAAGAGAAGTAATACCTTTTCCAAAAAACAAAGTTGGATACTGTCCCCTTACACATTCTCCATCACCAGTTACAGAATTACAACTTAGAGAACTTCACATAAAACTTAGAAATGATAAAAAAGATAAAAACTAATTCTTACAGTTTTTCAATAAAATTTATGAGTTTTTCCAATTCAATTTTGGCCACATTTTGATTTCTTGCTTCAAAATTTATTTTAATTACAGGTTCTGTATTTGATTTCCTAATATTAAACCAATAATCACCGAAATCAAATGATAATCCATCTATTTCAGACACAATGCTATCTTTAAATTTTAATTTTAAAGAATTTAATACTTTATCTGCATCTTTAACTTTCATGCTTTTTTCAGAAACTTTAGTATATTTCTTATATTTTTCAAAAAGTTCCTTAAAAGAAATTTCTTTGTTTTTTAATAAATGTGTAGCAATTATCTTAAGCATATATATTAAAGCTATATCTGGATTGTCAAAACTATGAAAATCTCTAAAAAACATATGTCCCGAAAGTTCTGCGCCAAATACACACTGATTTTTTACCATATAATCTTGATAAAATGCTCTTCCAACTCTAATTAAACCAACATCTAAGTTTTTTTCTTTTGCCAAATCAGAGATTACTCTTGAAACTCTTAAATCACACACAAAATTTCTATTCTTTTCTGAAAAAAAATCAATAAATTTTGCTATAACATAATCTTGAAATATAATTTCTCCATCTCCATCGAAAAATACTAATCTATCACCATCACCATCAAAGGCCGCACCGAAGAAAAGTTTTTCTTGTGAAAATTGAGATTTCATGAAATCTTGAGCTAGTACCGGGTCAGGAGAGTGCACAGGGAAATTTCCGTTTGGTTTTTCATTGAAATATTTGCATTTTAACTTTGTATGTTCAATCATAGGAATTACAGATATAGATGAAACTCCTGAAGAAAAATCAAGAGCGAAATTCAAATTTTGAATTGCTTCTTTTTCCTTTTCTTCTAAGAGAATGTCATAAAAATCCATTAAGAACATTGAATACTGTTTATTATAAGAAAAAATTGTAACTTCTCTTTCTTCAAGAAAATCATGTAGTGGAATATTTGAGAGTGAGTCTTCAATCATATTATAATCTAAGGCTTTTGCAAATTCATCGTTTTGAACTAATTTTTCAAGTTCATAAAGTCCATTTCTTGAATCAAAAGAAATACCCTCATACATAATTTTAAATCCGTTGTATTCTTTAGGATTGTGAGATGCCGTGACCATAATTCCTGAATTTATATCCCCAAATAAAGAAAAATAAAAATTTGGTGTTGAACTTTTACCACAATATACTACATCAACATCTGCATCTAGAAGCCCTTGAATTAAAAACTTTGTAAGGTTTTCATGGGATAATCTTAAATCATGTGCTACCTTTATATCGCTTATATTAAGTTGCTTAGCCAAATAAAAACCAATCATATAAGCATCTTTTTCTGTAAGGTCTTTTTCATATATACCTCTTATATCATAAGCCTTAAATATTGTCATAACTAATTTTTAGTCTTTTCTCTTTTTAAACTTTCTGTTTAATCAAAAAGAATAAAATTTATTAAGCAAATTACGTTACTCTATATTACACAATGACCAAGTTGGTGTAACCTGGTTAGCACAGAGGGTTGTGGCTCCTCTAGTTCGGGTTCAAATCCCGAGCTTGGTCCTATCTATTTCTGCGAGGGATTATACTTAATTTATTGGAGAATACAAAAAGTTAATAAATAAATATATTTGTAAATTAATATGGATATACAAAGGCAGAACATACTTGATGCGGATTTTTTCAAAGAGTATGAACAAACAAATCCCTACCTTGTTCTCGGACTTATTATTATATCCTTTGGACTTTATATTATAAACTGGATTTATCTTAAAAATAGAGAGTTCCAATTGCTTGATACCGATTCTCCAAATCCAAATAGAGGTGCCATAATTTTAATGTTTTTACCTTTTGCATGGTTCTTTTCTATGATTTCACTAAAATACTTGATTTTTTCTCCTGAGAATCTAGCACTTGGGATTATTGAAATAGTTGGTTGGGGTTTCATAATTTTTTTAATGCACAAGTATATTCTTGATTTTTGTCTTTCGTTTGGAAGAATAACAAAAACTTATGGGGCATTGTGGTTTGTATTGTTTTTCATAGGTGGTGTTGGAATTCTTGGTACTGCAATGGGATATTATTTATTGTCGCCTCTTTTGTTTTTTTTAATTATAACTATTCCTGCAATGCAAGCAGAATTAAACACTTTTTTTACAAGACATACTATAAAAAAAGAAAAAAAAATATTTTACTATTAGTTAAAATATATTAACTAAAGTTTTCTTCTGGGACTATAAAATGGCAATTTCCAAGGGCTTCAAATTGTGAAATATCTATACTTCCTTCAAAACCATCTTTAACTTCTATGGGTAAAAGAACAATTCCTCCTACTGCCCTAACTGAGCTTTGAGATACAAGATTAGTTACTCCTCTCAATCTATCAAATCCAGCGAAAAAAGTAGATATAGATGTTCTAATGTATTTTCCACATTCAGAAAAAGTCCCCTCATATTCACATCTAACTTGAGGTTTATGAATATAATAAACAACTGCTGCTGGAGTATTGCTATTTATTCTATCTGGCAACATATCTGAATTCTTTAATGTAAATGAGTTTGTATTTTCGATTTGGGTATCGTTTGAAAATAATGGTTTATATCTTTCATCTTCTAATTCCTCTAGAAGCAACTCATTAAAATTTTGAATGTCGTCTGCATTTTTCATAGGTTTTATTGTCCCACAATAAACACACATGGAAAGGCCTGTGCCTTCAGCATTTTTTCCTAAAAAATCTCTGCCAGCACCAGTTTTAAACCAGCATTCTTCTATTAATTTTGCTGCATCTTCAACACTTTTCTCAGATACTTTTGCATCTCTAGACGGACAAATTTTTTGAATTGCCTGCTCTAATTTTAAAGGAATTTCATTAAAATTCTTGCCAAAATCTTTTCCAGGATCTATTGACGAAAAAAGCATCCTACACTCATAATTTGCATTTTGTACTTTGCTATCGTTGATATAAAAATAAATAATGCTTATCAAAAGAATCATTGTTATTAAAGAAACAAGAAGTATAATTACAAAGGAAGAGACTAAAGAACCTTTTTTCATAAATAAAAACAAATATCTATTTTTATAAATTTAATCCTCTTCATCATCCAATGAAAAAAGCTTTTCTGCAACATCTCTGGCATTAAAAATAACCAAATCATCGTAATTTTGACCTACTCCTAAGAAATATATAGGTTTTTCAATTGAATATGCAGTTGTAACTATTGAACCAGGTCTTTCGTCTGTATCAACTTTTGTAAGTATTACCCCATCTATATTAACTCCATTATTGAAAAGTTCAATCTGTTCAATAAGGTCGTTTCCAGATATTGAATCTCCGACAAAAACCGCCAACTGAGCATTTGAAACTCTTTTTACTTTCAAAAGTTCCATCATTAAATTTGAATTGTTTGGCATTCTACCTGCAGTGTCAATTAAAACTATATCTAATTTTCTTGCTTTTGCATGTTCTATTGCATCGAAGGATACTGCTGCGGGATCTGAGCCTCCTTTGTGTTGAATTAATTTAAATCCTAATTTTTTTGAATGGCCCTCAAGTTGTTCAACTGCTGCTGCCCTAAATGTATCTGCTGCGGCAACCACGCATGAGAAATTGTTTTTTTGTAAAAATTTTACAATCTTTGCTATAGTTGTTGTTTTTCCAGTAC
>SKGP01000034.1 GCA_007117405.1 Candidatus Woesearchaeota archaeon
ATAATTGTATTAATTCCTATTTGTTGTGTTCTAATAAAGTTCCAGTATAAATTTTTTATTTCATCTTCTGATAGAGTTCTATTATAAATAAGAATTTCTGAAATTATAATTCTACTATATCCAGTCAAATGAGGGGCTAATGGTGAAAGTCTAGCACCAATTCTTACTGGGCTTAGTACAGAATTAACTGGAAAACCTTCATCTTTAGTTCCATCTAATTTGCCATTTACATACATATTTCCAATATAATTCGAATCAAATGTTACCAATTGAAAATTAAAGTGGTTTTGTTTTATAGAATATGGAGAAGCTTGTAATGGACCATCATAAGGATTACTATCATGAAACTCCATAGCAGAACTAAAAGGATATGAAGGGTGGCTTCCTCTTTTATATAACATCCAAGATCTAGTTCCTCCTGAAACTTCATCCTTATTTACAGAAGTACAACTACTATCAAAACAATTAGAAATTGCCATTACCGTAAAATCTGAAGTTAAATCTAAAATACTGCTATGTGGAACTTCAACATAATCATCTATACCATTGAAATAAAAACCTGTTATTCCTGAATTCAATTGAACTAATTGAGGAGGAGTGTTTCCATCCTCATTTGTATGATTTGAATCCATTAGAATACCATGATTATCTAAACCACTTCTATCAGGAGTGTAATTGTGTGTTGAATTATATGGCAAAATCTCATCAAAAGTCCACCAACCAACAAGTCCTTCATCGCTCACATTCGCATCTCCTGAAAAACTACACATCTCATTTCCTAAACTATCTATAACTTTTAAGGAAATCAATTGTGTATCGCTATTGCTTTTAAGATACAAAATATCATTAATCAAACCCTCAACTGACAAAGAATCGAATTTAGATTCTTTCTCAATATTTACCAACATCCCAGTTTGAAATCCAGTAAAAAATACCTGAAAGCCACTAGCGCCGACTACAGCAACTACAATCAAAACAGCAGTTGCAACAACTGGAGATATGGCTTTTGAATTATTCATATTTATAAATGAATTTGAGTATTTAAAAACTTTTCGGGGGTAATTATTGAAACTATTTGTTGAAGAAGTTTGCAATGTCAATTCCAAGATTTTTTGTTCTCTCAATTTTCCAGTGTTTCGGAAAGCACTGGGCATATAAAGGCCATAAAAACCTATTATCCATTAAAATAACAACACCTCTGTCAGTTTCAGTTCTAATACATCTTCCAGCAGCCTGAACTATCTTGCTAATCGCGGGATAGATATATCCATAAAACTGGCCTTTATGAAATTTCTTATCGAAATGTTTTATAACAGCTTCAGTGAAAAGATCTGGGACCCCAAGTGGCAAACCAACTATAATTACCATCTCTAAAGCATCATCTGGAAGGTCAAGTCCCTCAGAAAAAGACCCAGAAGTTATCCCAAACAACACCTTAGACTTAGTATCAAAGCCACCATTGTTTCTAAAATCAGCAACAATATCTTCTTTTTTTTCTTTTGTCATATATTTCTGCTCCCTAAGAATCTTTCTATTGAGAGTATGAATTGACATATTTGAAAGTATTCTCTCCATGAAATCATAACTAGGGAAAAAAACCAAGGCATTCTTATCTTGAGCGGATAAAAGTGAACTTTCAATATTTTTTGCAATTTTTCTGTACATATCAATACTTCTTGCAGAGTATTTTGTAGTTACATCCTCAACAACCATAGTCAATTGATTTTCTTTCAAAAAAGGACTCTCAAGCTCCATTAAATAAGTGTTTTCAACTCCAAGTATATCTTTATACATACCAATTGGAGACAGAGTACCCGACATCATAATAGTTGAATAAGTCTTATTTACAACTTCAGAGCATATATCAGATGGGTCAATACATTTTATTTTTATAGAAAGTATTGTCTTATCTTCCCTTACATCTTTCTCTAGAGTTCTAAGAAAACTTTCCTCATCCAAATCAAGCCAACTCTCAATAAAAGAAGCAACTCTACCAACATATGAAATTACTCTTTCTTCTTTAACTAATGCCTCAATTTGGGCTAACTCCTCAAGAATAATTGAAAAAGTAGTATCTCCTGAAAATTTTGAAATGTAAGCATCACTAAAATCTTTTTTTGATAAAAGATAATTCTTTTTTTCTCCTAAAAGTTTATCAAAATAAATATCTTCCATTGCCCCTTGAAGATTTTGAATGTAAGAATCATATTTTGAGCTTTTTATAAAATCTGAAAGTTCCTTTAATGCATTTTTTATAAGTTCTGTTGACAGCGAAAATGAGTATGCATTTCTAACTCTGTCAGGTAAGTTATGTGCCTCATCAACAACAAGTATACACTCTTCAAGCTGCCTCCCAACTTTACCTAAAAAATTTTCACGAATACCACCTGAAAACATATAGTTAAAATCACATATCAAAACATCTGCATGATGTGCTTTAACCCCTGCTAACTCATATGGACAAAAATTATTTGAACCTGAAAGATTTACAAAACCCTCAACAGACATAAAAGATTTTGAAGATTCATCTAGGATAATCTTTATTTGCTCAAAATTGTCATCATTTTTTGCATTTTTGAAAAATTTGCACTTTCCAGTCTCCCTTACCTTTTTACAAAAATCATTGAAATCAGAAGCAGGATACAAATCTCTTTCAGGATGTACACACATAGACCTTTTACCAATAAATGCGACATAATTTATAGGCTCTTTTGAAACTCTATTAATATCCATTATTGTCTTTATTGCCTGATTTGCTTGAGTTTGTCTTGAAGTCAAATATATTACTGACAAATTATTTTTTTTAGCATAATGTATTGCTGGAGCAAGGCCAGAAATAGTTTTTCCAAGTCCAGTTGGTGCAGAAACCATAATATTTTTTTTTTCAGAAATAGACTGCGATACCTTTTTTATAAATTCTCCTTGGCCTTCCCTTACTGTAGGATAGGGAAAATTTATTTCTCTGAAAAAATCATCCATATTTATAGAATAAAACTGCTGTTTATATGTGTTTTGTAAATGAGATTTTTTAATTTAGATTATGAATTAAGTCTAACTTCCCCGTAACCTATAATTCTCCACTTATTAGACTCAAATCTTCTAAAAATAACTATTCTATCTCCTTCAAAAGCCATAACTGGTCTTTTAAGCTTAACTGTTGCCCTTTTAGGATTTGCTTTAATAGCAACCCCAACAGTTGTAAGTGAATTTACAATCATCATCAAAGGCTCAGTTTGGATTATTGGTTTAACATCATAATCCTGAGAACTTGTTACAACTTTATCAAAAAGATTTATATCAAAAGTTATTTCAGTCAAAGGTTCAGGTAGAGACCCTTTAAGCCCAGCAATTTGCCCAACAAGAGAATCAGTTTTTGTAACAATAGAGTCAAGACCAGTCAAAATAGCAACACTCCCTCCAGGAACTGCCTTTTCAAGTTTATCCCTGTCAGACATAAGACCTTCAACTTTTGCATAAATAGGCAGGTATACTGTTTTTCCTTCCCTAGTTAAAGTAAGCCCTGGTCTAATCTCTATTTCATCTCCAACCGACAAGGTACCTTCTTTTAATGTCCCACCAAGAACACCCCCTTTTAACTTATCATAACTATCCCCAGGCTTATTAACATCAAAAGACCTAACAATGTATAAATGTGGTTCTTTATTCAAATCTCTCTTTGGTTCAGAGAAATTCTCTGCAATAGCTCTAAGCAATTCTGAAAGATTTGCACCATGCTGAGCAGAAACAGGAATAATTGGCGAATTTTCTGCAACAGTCCCTTTCAAAAATGATTTTATCTCTTTAAAATTTTCAATTGCCTCTTCTCTTGTTACAAGATCAATTTTATTTTGAACAATAATTATGTTCTTCATTCCTGAAAGTTCCAAAGTTTTCAAATGCTCAATAGTTTGTGGTTGTGGACATTTCTCATTTGCTGCAATCAGCAATAAGGCACAATCCATAACTGCAGCCCCAGAAATCATTGTTGCCATAAAACTCTCGTGGCCTGGAGCATCAACAATTGAATACTTTCTAATAGGCTTAGAACCATCTTCAGATTTTGTATAAAAAACATCTTTTTTATCATCATAGAATATAGTAAAATTAGTATAACCAAGTTTTATAGTAATTCCTCTCTTTTTTTCTTCAGAATGAGTATCTGTCCACTTTCCAGACAATAATTTTGTCAGTGTTGTTTTTCCATGGTCAACATGTCCCACAAGTCCCAAATTTACTGTTGGTTGAATTGGAAGATTTTCAGGTATTTCTATTTTCATACTAAAAACTAATTATAACTTCTATATAAAAGTTTTGTGAGAAAACTATTTTATAATTCTGACAGATTTGACAAAGGATATATCTTTATTTAACATTCTCTGAAAATCTTCAACAGATATATTGGAAATATTTGATATCTTTTCAACAACTCTCTTTTCATAAACACAAACTCTGCTCTCCTCAATAAAATACCTATCTCTACCTTTTAAAAAAGCAATAACTGCTTCTTTCATATAAGCTTTAGGTCCAACTATTTTCTTTATCAAAGGCAATGATTTTTTCTCAAACAAAAATATAAAAAGACATACGCCCTTTGATATATCAATAAAAAAGTCTTCCCTAAAAATCTCAAAATCATAAGATTCATAAAAATCCATAGTCTTATGAAAAAGTTTAAGCATTTTTGAACCTACAATATCCTCACTCTCATTTTTAACTGCAATTTTAAATCTATAAATTAAAAAATTTAAGTTGTTCTCCTTTGAAAACTGTTTGACATCAGATATTATCTCCTCTGCATTTGGTTTTAAAACTATAAAATCTTTTTCCTCAAATCTTTCAAAATTGTTTGCAATCAACAAAAACTCACAATATTTTTCATTATTAAGAGCCCTTGATGCATTCCTATTTTTTATAATTGGGTCTATTAAAACTAAATTTGAAACCTTATCATCTCCTATTGATTTAAAGGCTTCATCTGAATCATTGTAAAAAGAACATATATCTATAAAAGTTCTCTCCTCCCAAGTCTTAGCACTTTTAATTAAGTTTTCGAGTGTGCCAAAATAAGCAATTAACAAATCTATGCTATGGCCAGAAAAACCATTAATATAACTCTCAGCACCATACAATCCCTTAGCCTTAAAAAATTGCTTTGCAAGCCTTATCTGGTTTGGAAGAACTGGATTTTCAATTACTTTTGACTTTATAAATTCAACATGAAGAGGAGAAACATCAGTTGAATTTAGCATATCATCTAAATTTTTTATCTTCCTATTTGGTATTACTTCAAATAAAATTTTCTTTCCTCGTGGCCCAAAAGAAACCGTAAAATAATCCCTTGAACCTTTTTGAATCTTATATTTCAAATTAGCTTTAGAAAGTATAGCTTCCAAATATTTACTAAGCTTGTCGTCATCATATGACAAATCAAATCTACAAAATATGTCAACATCAAAATTATCTTTAAGATAAGTATTTTTCCCAAAACTACCACCAATAAAAAAATCACACTTCAAATCAAGCTTGTTTGAAGCCCTTTTAAGTTTTCTTTTAAACTTCAATACAATTCTTTCATAATCTTCATGTTCTTGTTTTGATGGTGCAATTCTTTCAATTACTCTTCTCTCAATCAAACCAACCATTTTTACTACCTAAATACCCCCAAAAAAAACACTATTATATTATTTAAAAAGATTTTCGCATATCCTATATATGGAATTCTAACTACTGCAACACCAATTACTTTATCTTCAGGAATTCTTTTTTCAAAATTATCAAAAGATTGAGAATTATGGTCGCCTTTTGTCTGAAAATACCATATTCCATCATCTTGCCACCTATCGACTACTCTATGAATTACAGGGCCATGGGACTCAAACCAAACTCTGTTCTCCGGTTCAAAAACAAGTACATCTCCAACATTAATTCTCTCAGGGGCTCTACCAAATAAAATCATAACATCACCAGTGTTGAGCCCCCTTGAATACTTAAAATCCTGAAACTGTTCCTTTGTAATATTAAAATTTTCAATATAATAATCTGAGCAAAAACTCCACCACTCATCAAAACTAAGTCTCTTATTCTGTATCTCAGGGATATATTTGTCACAAACTCTATGGTCAGTTATCTTATGTTCCATGCTTCCAGAAACAATTGCTACAATAGGATAATCATTATTTAATACAAATCCAAGAGCAGGAAAAAACATAAATTTTATTATCAAAAAGGCAACTAAAAAACTAAGCACATAAGACCCAAAAGAGTCTCCATACCAAAGATACTTCCAGAAACTTTTCAAATAATCTAAGTAATTCTTCTCTTTTTTCTTTTTCATTATGAATTAAACTCCCTATTTCTTTTTATTGTTTTGTTTTTTTTCCTTTGAATCACTAGAAGCATTTTCATTTTCCTTTTTTTCCTTGTAGTA
>SKGP01000028.1 GCA_007117405.1 Candidatus Woesearchaeota archaeon
CATATAGATTTTATTTTCATGACTTAAATTTGATGAAGAAGTTTTTTAAAAGATTCTTTTACATATAATTTTATGAATGATAGAGAAATTTTTTTTATAAGAGGCATATTAATAATAATTGGGCTTCTTTTTTTTCTTTATGGAACTTATATGTTGTATAATGATTTATCAGAAAGATTATTTCTTGAAGAATCAGTTTTTCTTTCTACGGAAGGTCTCCTGCCTATTTTCATATTATTGATAATTGGATTTTCTTTTTATTTTATTGGTAGACGTTGGACTTATTCTTTAAAATATCTGGCTAATTTCTTTGTTTTTTTTGCAGTATTTTTTTTATTCATATCATTTTTCCTTTTTGCTATAAATTCAAACTCAGAGGAAATAGCACAAAGCATTCAACCCTCAATAGACTATATTGCAGCAAGCTCCATAGATATGATATTGAATGATATGCTTGAAATTGACTATGGTGCAGAATTTGATTTACTTTTATATGATAATTTTGAAATAAAAGATGTATATGTGAGAAATCTTTCTATTGATGATGCAAATTTTTTTTTAGGCAATTTAGAAATTGAAATTGATAATAATGAAGAAAAGATAGAATATTCAAAGATATTGATTTCAATGATATATAATTCATTAAATCAATATGGTGGTTTAGATACAGCAATATCTATTCCCATTTCAAGTATAAAAAAGCAGTTTCAGAATTCAGGAATTAGTTTAAATGAAATTGTTGAAATACCTCCTGAAGATATTAAATTAGTTTTTCCTATAAACAATGATGCTAGTTTAAATTTTATAGTAGGCAATAATACTGTAAAAAAAACATTTGTAGTAGGTGAAATATCTGAAGATAATATAGAATTGATTTGGAAGAATTTAAATTTTGAAGAAAGGGTTTCTTTTGAGACAAAAGAGAAGGTAATTAATATCATTTTGAGTCAAATTAGCAATTTTGTCCCAAATGCTGATTTACTTTCAAACTTTGAAATTCCAATTGCATCACTGACAGCATCAATCCCACAATCCTATTTAAGTATATTCTCATATGACATATTTTCTCCTGATTTAAATGTAAGATCTAATCAAATAGCTGATATGAGAGAAGATTGTACACAAGATATTTTAAATTTTTCTGAATTGTGCGATGCTATTGCTATAACCGAGTATTCAACTTTTTTAAATAGTATTATTTCTAGTGAAGATATAAATCCTGAGTTTGCTCAAAGCAATCTAGAACTAATTGAAAATTTAAATACTATAGAAAAAGTTGAAGAGTATATTTATGAAAAGACTTCATCATGGAAGAAATATTTATTTATGTATTTCTTTTTGATTTTTTTAGCATTTGTTTCCTATTATTTGAATTTTAAGTTATTTGGAAGAGAACTTATAAACATTCATATTCCATACTATATAAGTAAAATAAATTTATATTATACTTTGCCAAATTTCATATTTGTATTTTTAATATACTATTTTTTCAGCATTGAAAAAATTTTTGAATTTTTAAACAATTTCCAAAATGGCAATATTCCTGAGGAGTTGTTTGTAGCATTGGCAAATTTACCTGTCTTTCAAATAATACCTAACTTACTTCAGAGTATTTTTATTTATTCTTTAGTTTATTTCATTATTTCTTTTTCCTTATTTATATTTCTAAGATATCTTCTAAACAAGAAATTATCACAGTATTAACATTTTTATCACTTTTAAATTATTATAAAGAAATATATTGTGTGATTACAATTTTTTTTTATGCAAAACAATATTCTTACAACTCCTGTAGATAATCTTGTTGAATATGTAAAAGTTCATAAGAATTGTAGTTTTACTGAAGTAATAAATCATTTAAAATTTCCATTGGAGATTATTGAAAAATGGTTTGTGATATTGGAAGAGTATTCAATTGTAAAAGTTTACTATAAAGGTTTTGAGGGATATATAAGTTATGTTGAAAAAGAAGACCTAAAGAAATCTAAAGAGGGAGAAATAGATATTGATAATTTGAAAAAAATATTCATATTAAAATCCCAAGATAAAAATTTTTCATATGAAAAGATGAGACAGTTATGGCCTATTTTCATTTCTGAATATGAAAGAGACATAATGCAACTTTTTCAAGATAAGGCAAAAGAAAGAGGATATTCAATTGAAAAAATTGATAAAGCATGGATACAATTTAAAAAGGAATTGGTAATATTTTAAAAATGGTAATTGACATTGATAGTTTTTTAGATAGATTTGAAGAACAAAAAGAAGAAGTAGTTAAGGAAGAAGAGGTTTCTCTTGAGTTTGAATCTGATTTAAAGAATAGGATAAAAAATTATGAAACTGAAGGTATTCAGGGAGATTTTTTGCTTTTAAAAAAAATATATGATGAAATTAAAAAATTTGATGAAAGCATACCTGTGAGATTTGCTGACATAGAAAAATCAGGAGCCGCATCATTAAAAGTTCTTGGAAATAAATATTCTCGTGATTTTTATAATAAACTTAAAGAAAATGTTTCTATTTTACAATCAAAAATAAATGAACATATGCTAAAATTAGACCAGGTTATAAATACAGATCAATACCATTCAATAATACATGAATTTGATGAAATTTTAAAGCTTTATTCTATATTTCCAAAAGAGTTTTACAAGGAAAAAAGTGCGATTTATTTAGATATAAAAAAAAGAGAAGTTGCAATTAACAGAAGTATAGAAGAGTATAAACAAAGTAAACTTACAAATCTTAAATCTGAATTAAAAAAAGCATCTTATAATCTTTCTAAAAGTTTAGTACCTGGCAACCTTTATGCTGTTGAAGAAAACATGGAAAAATTGCATTCAATTTTGTTATCTGTCCCTAAGATATTTATGTCAGATATCTCAAAAGAAAAAGTAGTTATATCTGCTTTACTTATGAAATCGCAAAATTATCTTAGAGAAGAATATGTTAGGGAATTTAAAGATAGAAAAAATAGAATTGATATTTTGACTTTGAGATATCGTGATTGTATTATTAAAAATGACTTTGAAAAAACTTTAGTAACATATGATGAAATAATATTTCAGTTTGAGAAACTTCCTGATGTGTTTCTTGAAGAAAAAGTTAAGGTTTATGCTCAAATAAATGAACTTTATACTTTAATAAATGATTTACTTATGAAAAATAATGTTTCTCTATTTTTTGAAACATACAATTCTAGTAGAATCCTAGAAGAAGCAAGAGACTACATTCGTCATATAAAGACTTCAAAAATAGTAAATAGAAAAGGACTTGAGGATTTAAAAGAAAAATTACATAAAGTTTCAGATAGATTTTCAAATGAAAAAAAAGAGATATTGATAACAATTGAGAAATTAATTAAACTTGCTGAAACTAGAAAAATTCAAAACCAAAAATCTCAGGTTTTAAAAGACGATAATGAATTAGATAAAACTTCAATTATAAAAAATTCTAATGACACTGATTCGAGATTTAAAGGAAGCATATTAGAAGATATTAATGGCAAGTATCAAAAACTTAAGAACTCTTCTGATCCACAGGAAATCAAATTATTATATAAAGAAATTTCTTCTCAACTAAATACGATAGCACTTCCAAAAAAACTTAAAGATGATACTATAAAAAAAGTAAATTCAATTGTTGCTTCAAAAAAATTTAATTAAAATGGAAATAATAGACAAATATGATTTGAAATTTGAAAATAGTAAAATACCAATTGTAATTCATGGTGAAAAAAATGATTTTGTAAAAACTTATGAAGTGGGTATACTTGAAACAGGAAGGTATACTCAATTCGTAATTGAAAAAATTAAAGAAGATTTGTTAAGAGAAGGGATTTTTGAAAAAACAGATGAAAACTTTGATTATGAGTCTTTAAAAAAAGCATATATTGCAAAAGTTGAAGAATTACTTAAATTTTATCTACCAATGATTAGTACTGAGATGAAAGACAAACTTATTACATATATTGTACAAAAAAGTTTAGATTTAGGATTTGTAGATATATTAATTTCAGATTCAAATATAGAAGAGATAACAATAAATGGTTCCGAGTCTACAGTTATGATCTATCATAGAAAACATGGGTGGCTTAAGACTAATTTGAAATTTTTATCTGATGAGGAAATAAAAAATATAGCATCTCGTGTTGCTCTGGAAAATAAGAAATTTTTTTCAAATTTAAATCCACTATTGGATGCGCACTTAAGGGGAGGACACAGGGTTAATGCTACTTTAGATCCAATTTCAACAAAAGGGAGTACAATTACAATAAGAAGATTTTCTGATAAACCTTGGACTGTTTCGGATTTGATTAATTCAAAAACTTCATCTTCAATTGCACTTGCCTTGATTTGGATTGCAATTGAAAATGAAATGTCTATAATTGTTGCAGGAGGTACTGGTTCGGGTAAAACCTCATTTCTTAATGCTATAAGTTCTTTTATACCAGCAGACCAGAGAATAATTTCTGTTGAGGATACAAGAGAAATAAGACTTCCAGAATATTGTCACTGGGTTCCTATGGAGGCAAGACAACCTAATCAAGAAAACAAAGGTGGCATATCAATGCTTGATTTAATTGTAAACTCCTTGAGAATGAGACCCGATAGAATAATTATTGGTGAAATTAGAAAAAAGCAAGAGGCTGAAGTTCTATTTGAAGCAATGAGAACAGGCCACAGTGTTTATGGTACTTTTCACGCAAATACGGCTAATGAAACAGTACTAAGACTTGCAAGTTCACCTATTGAAATTCCAAAAATAACTTTAAGTGCGCTTGGTCTTGTTGTTGTTGAACATAGAGATAGAAGGTCGGGACAGAGGATGACACTTCAAGTTGCAGAAATAACTGAGAAAGGTGAAGAAAATGTAATATTACAATATAATCCCAAAACTAAAAAACATTTTTTCAAAAATAAACCTTTGGCTTTATTAAAAAAATTAGATGAATTTAGTGGTATTTCCGAAGAAGAATTCTTTTCACAGTTAAAAGAAAAAGCAATTGTTTTAGAGTATTTGGCAAGATATAAAATAAATGAGATTGGAAAGGTAGGTGAAGTTATAAATATGTATTATAACGATAAAGACAATTTAATGAATTTAGTAAAAAACAAGTTAAAGCTTCTTCATGATGAAAATAAATTAAAATCAAAGCTTTCTACAAAAAATAAATGATTTCAAATTTCATAAGAGGAATAGTAAAAAAAAATCCCCAATTAAAACTAAAATTAAAAAAAGCTGGAAGCAAGCAAACACCTTTTCAGTATGTATATCAATCTCTTTTTATGACTGGTTTTAGTATTGCTGCTCTGGGTTTTGTAATTTATATGGTATTTAATAATAATTTATTTAATCTTTTTCTAGGATTTGGTTTTCTTATATTATTCTCTCCAGTTCTTTATAGATTTTGGTTTGGTTTTGTTGATGTACAAATTAGAAAGTATGGGCGTGAGCTTGATGGTGATATTCTTTTTGTTTCTGAATTTTTTTTAGTAAGTTTAGAGTCTGGCCTTCCTCTTGGTAATGCCATTCAAAGGTTAAGTGAATTGAAAAGGCCAGGAGGAAGGTTTTTTAAAAAAATTTATATAGAATTTAAAACAGGAAAAGACCTTGAAAAAGCCATAGAAGATGCTTCTGAATACTCTCCATCTGAGAGTATGAAAATACTTCTGAAAAGGCTTAAAGATAGTTTGAGTATAGGTGTTGATTTAAGAGTTGTTCTTAAAAATTTTATATTAGAATCTTCAGAAAAAAAAATAGTTGAAATTAAAGCATTTTCAAAAAAATTAAATCCTGTTATTATGATGTATCTTTTAATAGGAATTGTTTTGCCTTCCCTAGGTATAACTTTTTTTATCTTAGCTGCAGCTTTGCTAGACATAACTCCTGAATTTTTAAAATGGCTTCTTGCATTAATTTTCATAGTTATGTTTTTATTTCAGTATCTTTCATACTCTTCTTTTAAATTTGGTAAATCAACATTATAAAAATGGTAAATGTAAATAAAATAAATAAATTTGAAGTTGGAAAAGCATTAGCACCAGAAAAAATTTACAAACTTAAA
>SKGP01000024.1 GCA_007117405.1 Candidatus Woesearchaeota archaeon
ATATTTTATTATTTTTATTTATACATGAGAGAGAAAATAAAGATAGTTAGACATATGGGTGTTCTTTTTTTAACAGTTATGATTTTTACAATTGGAATTTTTATTGGAGGTGAACTTGAACAGCAAAGGGTTCAAACTCTATATACTAGTTTACAAGAACAAGATTTACAATATCAAAAAATAGTTGCTGAGAGTAATTTTATTGATTTTTTAATTTCACAAGGAGAGGAGATTGGCGAATACGATTGTCAAGTTATTAAAGGAGCATATTTTACAAGTATAATAAATCTTGATGATTCAAGAATAAAGCTTGAAAATTATATAAATACTGCGAAAGTAAAAACAGAAGAGTATGATAGACTTAAAGAACATTATTCAAATCTTCAGGTAAATTATTGGATTCTTGCAAATAGAATAAATTTTCTTTGTGAGGGTGCAACTACACCTATTTTGTATTTTTATGGTGAAAGAAAGATTTGCCAGTCTTGTCAAGATCAAGGAGTTCATTTAGATTATGTGAAACAAATACTTGGCGATGAGGTTTTAATTTTTTCACTTGATTCACAAAAAGATGGTGTAATTAGACTTTTGGCACAAAAATATGATGTTCCTGGAAGAGAACTTCCAGTTATAGTTATTGATGAGGAGATATATGCTTTTATGAGGAATTCTGAAATATTTCAAATTTTATGTGATAATGGTCTTGAAAGAGCATGTGGTAGGTAAATATTAGAAATTTTTTTAAATAGATTTATTTTACATAATAATTAAGGGCAGGTTTGGCCTTTTGAGTTAAATCCAAAACTATATGATCGATATAATTTGTGTGAGCATTCCTCTAAGAGGGTGTTTTTTTGTGTCTAAATTAAATTAACTAAGTTTGATTCGTTTTGGATGCCTGCCCTTTTTACATTTGATTTCTTATTTCCGTCAATTATATAAGTTCTTAGATATTTTTTTAATTAATGAAGAAAATTACTAATTTTGCATTAAATCCAGATAATCAAACAAAAATTCAATTTGAACATTGTATAAAAGAAGATTTTGTAATTGCTGCATCTCTAATGCCAGATGCTCATAGTGGGTATGTTGCTCCAATTGGAAGTGTATTTTTAGTTGAAAATTATTTAGTTCCTTCTTGGGTTGGTTATGATATTGGTTGTGGAATGATTGCGTGTAGATTTTTTGGAGTTCCAAATTTAGTTGAAAAGGCTATATCTAATTCATCTAAAATTTATGAATTAGTTTCAAGTAAAGTTCCTATGGGAGAGGGAAATTATAATCATATTCAAAATGTTTCAAAAGAAACAAAAGAAGAATTTAAATCTTTATTAAATAAATTTAAACAAGGAGAGTACGATTCAGAAATATTTAATTTTTTGAAAAATAAATCTTTATCTCATCTTGGAACTTTAGGTGGCGGTAATCATTTTATGGAATTGCTTATTGATGATTCAAAGGAGGAGTTATGGGTCGTTGTTCATAGTGGTTCAAGGGGGGTAGGACATAAGGTAGCACAAAAATATATGAAAAAAGCGTCTGGTTCTGAAAAAAGATTTGAAGAAACATTTCCAATTAAAGATGATTCAAAAGAGGGCAAGGAGTATATTAATATTTTAGATTTTGGTTTAAATTTTGCATTATTAAATAGACTTGAGATGGCATACAAAGTAAGAGATGTTTTAAAAGAAATAATTGGTCAGCAAATTGATTTTGAATTGTGGACAAATAAAAATCATAATCATGCAATCAGAGAAGAAAATCTCGAATTTAATGGGAATAGAATATACATACATAGAAAAGGCGCTACTCCAGCAAAAAAAGGAGAGAGAGGCGTAATTCCTGCAAATATGAGAGATGGTTGTTTTTTAGTTGAGGGACTTGGAAATAAAGATTTTTTAGAAAGCTCTTCACATGGTGCTGGTCGGATATTGAGTAGGGGAGAAGCTAAAAGACAGATAACTTTAGAACAGTTTAAAAAATCAATGGTTGGAATTGTTGGGACGATAAATGACAAAACAATTGATGAATCTCCTTTTGCATATAAAAATATTTATGATGTTATGGAAAAACAAAAAGAAAGTGTTAGAGTAATTAAGCATTTAAAACCTATAATTAATTGGAAAGGGTAATATTTTAAAGGATTTTTTATTTTTTTGAATTAATATCGTATTGTTCGAGTGAACTGTTTAACTGTCGATTTACTCTTATGAATGTTGCTCTTTTAGAAAATTCTTTAATTTGTCTTGCTCCAATATATGTCCCTGTGCTTCTAAGGGAACCAAATAAGTCTTGCAAAAAATGGTTTAAATCTCCTTTGTGCGGTATTAAAACATATCTTCCTTCAGAAGCTCTATGATTGTCTTTTAAACCATAATTTTCAAGCATAGCTTTATCTGAAGAAGAACCATAATATTCTTTAAATTTTTTCCCATTTTTTATTATTGTTTGCCCGCCCGATTGCTCAAAACCAGAAAAGACAGAACCTGCCATTACAAAATCTGCTCCCGCACAAAAGGCTTTTGCAAAGTCACAGGGATTTACAATTCCCCCGTCTGAAATGATTTTTCCAACACTTTTTTCATTTGAAATCCCATGTGCTGCATCAGAACATTCTATAACTGCTGAAAGCTGAGGATAGCCAACTCCAGTCATTTTTCTAGTAGTACATACAGAACCAGAACCAATTCCTACTTTGACAATGTCTGCGCCATTTAAAATTATTTCTTCAGTCATCTCATTTGAAACTACATTTCCAGCAATAATAATATGTTTTGGACAAAGTTTTCTGATAATTTTTATTGTTTCTAGAAATCTTTCAAGATATCCATTTGGAACATCAATACATATAAAGGAAAAATTTTGGATTAAGTTGTTTTCAATCATTTCATTTAATTGTTTTATATCTCTTTCTCTTATTCCAAGTGTGTATCCTACATAATCTGGATTATTAAAATTTTTGAAAAATTTTTTATATTCTTCAATTGAATAGTATTTGTGAAAAGTTGTTATTATTTTGTATTCTGAAAGGACTTCTGCCATTTCAAAAGTTCCACAACTGGCCATATTGGAAGTCATTATTGGAATGCCTTTCCATTTTTTTTCTGAATGATAAAATGAAAATTCTCTTTCTAATATAACTTCTTTTCTAGAAGAAAGTATACTTCTTTTTGGTTTTAGAAGAACATCGTTAAAATCTAATTTAATATCATCTTCAATTCTCATATTTTTATTTGCACCATTATAAAGTTAAAACTTAATCTTTATATAATTTTTCATTTAGAATTAATCATAATCCTCTATTACTTTTTCTTTTTTTATGTATTTTTCGACATATTTTTCATACCATAAAGTAAATTCAAAAAAAATTTTCTTTGAATCCAATGTTCCATATTCATTGTTGATTCTTTCTGATATTTTATGAAACATATCGTTTGAATCAATTACTGCTTGTGCTTCTAAAATATCATCGTTTTTTATTTTTTCTGCTGTCTCAACAATGTATTTTTTGACTTTTGATCTTAATTGTATATTATCCCAAATGGCATCCCAGTCTCCGGCCCATTGTTTAACATTTCCGCCAATTGCTTTCAACACATCACTTTCACCATTTAATAAATCATCAGTAATTTCTAGTTGGTCAGTTTTGGAATTGTATTTAAAAAGATCGCAAAATCCATCTTCAAGGGAAGGGTCTTTTTCCCATTTTTTCCTTACCTCTGTTATTTGGGTAATTCTTCTCATTCGGTGTAATCCGTCAGAAGATTTTACGGGATTTGCCACAATTATTATGTCTGTTGCCTTAAAAGAAGTATTTGGAACACCTAAATCGTTTACAAGTCTATCATAAACTCCATATGGACTATCTCCGTGGATTGTTCCTGCAACTACATTTGCAAGAGCACCAACTCTCATTGCTTCATATAATGCAAGAGCTTCTGTTGATCTAACCTCTCCAACTATAAGACATGAATCTCCCAGTCTTAAGGTTGATCTTATTCCCATATCTGCTGTTAATCCTTCTTTTGAAATTGATAGTGCAGACCTTACACTCATAGATTGTATGTTAAAACCAAGTTCTGAAAATTGTAGTGTTGGTATTTCCAAAGTATCTTCTATAGTGATTATTCTATATTTTCTCATTATCTCAATCATCATCGCAGTTAAAAAAGAAGATTTTCCTGAACCTCTAGTCCCCGCAATAAGTATAGTTCTTGCACCATCTATTATAAAACTTAGAAGTCCAGCAACTTCGGGAGTTATCATTTTGTGTTTTATGAATAATGGCAGTGTCCATGGCTTGTCTCTATGTCTTCTAAATGAAAAACCAAGACCGTATGGATTTAAAGGTTTTCCTACTGCCGAAACTCTTGCTCTTGCATGTGGTGTTTCTATTTCGGTATCAAGTAAAGGATTTGATGCATCTAAAGGTTTTCCAGATATCATTCTAAGTCTTGATGCCCATCCATCAACTTCATCTTGTTCAGGTATTATATTTGTTTTACAATCTTCAAAATCTGAATGTGTTATGAATATTGGTGTTTTATTTGGTGGTGAATTAATTGAGATATCTTGAATTTTATCGTCTTCAAGTAGAGTTTCTATAAGTCCAAAACCAACAGTGTATCTTACAAGTATATTTGAGAGCACATCTACATCTTTTTGTTTGAGTCTTATATTTTTAAATTCTGCAATCTCTTCAATTAGATCACTTGCAATATTTTTAAAAACTTCTCTTAATTTTTCGGGATCAATAAAATCGTTTGATTCTGGTTTATGTTCCGAGATCACTTCTTTAGCAAGATTTAATATTGAATATTTCTCATCAGAAAGTGTGAATTCTACTGGAGTCATGTGGTATAAATTATTTGCCTCATTATCCATTTCAAATATTGTTATTTTTGCATCACTTAGATTATATGAATCTAGCTCTTTTGCTTCAATAGGGATTTGTTTTTGAAGGGAAGTATATATGAAATTTGGTTTTATATTTGCATTAAAAAATTTTTTGTATATTTTTCTATCTCCAACTGTATGACCTTCAAGTTCATTTTTAGCAGATTTTATAATAATCATTGTTTCTAATTTTCCTAGAATATATTTTAAAGCTATTTCATATTTATTGTCAAGTTCAAAGCATTTGTCATTGTAATATTTTCTTTCGAATTTATAGTCCCTAAGTTTTCTTTTGATTTTTACATATGCACCAATTGGGTCTGAAGGCAGATCTTTTATAATTGTATTTTGTAGAAAAGTATATCTGTTGAAAAAAAGTTTTATACAATCATCATCTTTTTGTATCATTTCACCCGTTGTAAATAATTCTTTTTCTTTGCTAAGTAAAGAGAATATTTGCGATATTTCTTTTAATATTGATACTTGTTCAAAGTTATATTCATAATTTTTATTATGAACAAAGATTATTTTTGTTACTCCAGGCATCTGAACTAATTTTTTTACTATATCTCTCATAACAATCCCATCGTCTTCAATTGAAGGAAAATTTTCTTTTCCTAAATAGTTTATTTTTAGGATGGTTTCAATGCCATGTTTTACAATTTCAAATTCTTTGTCTTTAAGAAACATAATTTTTTTTTGTGTTGTTGTTTTATATAATGATTTTTTTACTCTTTAGTAGGTATTTTTTGTTTCCTTGAATTTACATGAATTAAGCCCTGTTTCTTATTTTTTTCCAAAACGTTTATATATAGTTTCCACCATGATGTATGTACTCAAGATAGTCTGGAAAGTGTATCTGGACAAGATATTGAGCTTAGCAAACTTACACTTAACTCCCTTTCAGTTTGGTAAAACTGCTGTAAGGGATTCAACAAATTTTTTATTATTGGCAATTTTTTGTTATTAAATTTTAAAAGAAAAGTTTTTAAATTCTAAAGATTGTAGTTTTTTATGGAAGTAAAAATAATGATACTTTGGGGTTATTTTTTTTTAGGAATAGTTCTTC
>SKGP01000008.1 GCA_007117405.1 Candidatus Woesearchaeota archaeon
AATAAAGGAAGAATGATAAAAGTTAATGCAATAAAAAGTTTTCCATCAGCAGCACCCCACAAACCAAAATAATAAACAACAAAAGCAAAAATAGGAACAATAAACAAAATAATATAATTCTCCCAAGAAATTAATCTCTCAAAATTCATTATCAAAAAAATAACCGAAAAAAAAAGCAAAGAAAAAGTAATTGTGTTAGATACTTTTCTTCTTTTAATATCATCTCTTATAGAAAAAAAACCAAATAAAAACAAAATTGCAATAAGTAAAATTTCTAAGTAAAAATAATTCATAAAAAAATATGATTTGAAGATTTTATAAAATTATGTGAAATTAAAGCATCTCCAAAATCTCAGCTTTTACTGCTGCTTTTCCACCAGTAGGAATTGCAATAAGTGCACCACATTTAATGCATTTAACTTGAGTAGCAGGTCTTGAAAAAATAACCTGCTCATTTCCACACTCATGGCACTTAACTTTAAGGAATCCTTTTTTAACAACTTTTTCTTCCATTTTAATTTACCTATAAGATTTTTGCCTTTTAGCCCTAGCATGTGAATTGTTCGGCTTTTTCATCTCTTTGAATCTTGTATCTGAAACAATCAAAGTCCTATCATAATCCTGAAATTTCTTTTTTAAGTCTTCTTTTCCAGTAATTTCAACTAAAGCTCTTGCAATAGCCTGCCTAATTGCATCTGCTTGTGAATTAACTCCACCACCAAAAACATTTACTTTCACATCATACTTTGATTCACAATCAGCTAAAATCAAAGGTTCTCTAACCTTAAGTCTTAGTAATTGTCCATTAAAATATGAATCTAATTTCTGATTGTTTATAAAAAGCAATCCACTACCTTTTGACAAAGTTGCTCTAGCAACACTTGTCTTTCTTTTTCCTGTTTTTTGAACTGTATTTACTGCTGCCATTTTTATTTGCTTTTATTATACCCCAATGTATTGCATATTTCGCCAACTTTTGTATGATAAAATACAGTTTCAGCATTTAATTTTGCACTTTCAACAGTCTGTTTTTCAGAATTTAGCAAAACACTTGGAACTGAATTATAACACTTAAGTCTTTTTAGAGCATCAACACCCCTCTGACTCTTGTAAGGAACCATATTACGAAATGCTCTTTTTACAATATCTGCTGGACTTCTTGAATAATAAGGCCCTTGCAGTACAACCTTGTTTGAAAGTTTGTTCTTGTATCTTTCAACCAAATACTTTTTCTTTCCTAGTATAACTACATCCTTGCAATTAACTATTTTTATAGATTCACCAAGCAAAAGTCTTTTTGCAACATCTGAACCCAATCTTCCTAAAATAAGATCTTTACCATCAATAATAGTAAATTTCTCTTCAGTTTTTTTTTCTGCCATTTTACAATTTACTCTCCAAATCACTAATTTTTTTAATTAATATTTCTAACGCTTGATTATATATTTCCTTTCCAGATAACTGACCAAAAGGTTCAATAATTAACTGAATTTCACCATTCTTTTCTTCTTTCAAATATGAATGTGCAGGAGCCCATTTAGCATGTTCCCTACCAGTTCCAAGTACTGCTTTAATATTCAACTCCAACTTTTTTCCTGGAAAAAGCATTGTAATTGGAATTTTATCATCAGCAGGAATAATTTGAGGATCATTTGAAGAAATTGAACCTGAATAAACATAACCCTCTGAGTCTTGTTTCAAAGTCATTGTAACCTCACAAAGAGCACAACCAATTCCACCACATTTACATTCATCTTTAAAATTATACGATTTTAAATCTGTTTTTAATGGAACAAGACCAAGTCTATGAGCAATTGTCTCATCATACAAAGGACTTTCATTAACAACAATTTCAACATCTTCAATTGCAAATGTTGGAACATTATCAAGAATAATTCTCCTAATAGCATTAACTATAACATTTGATGTATCTTTAAATGTAACTACAAATTGATTCCCAACAACTTTGCCCGAAGCCATTTTATACTCTCCTACCTCTTTTTCCACCTTTTTTCCTACATGAGTCATGTGGAATTGGGGTAACATCTTCAATCCTTCCAAGCTTAATTCCATATCTTGTAAGCATTTTTATTGCAGCCTGTGAACCAGGACCTGGAGTCATAGGCCCATTATGACCACCGACTGCTCTTAATTTCACATACAAAGAAGTAACACCAGAATTATGACAAGCTTCACTAACTTGTTTTGCTGCGGCCATAGCAACATTTGGTGTTGATTTAAGTCTATCTGATTTTGTAACCATCCCTCCTGAAACTTTTACTATTGTCTCAGAACCTGTAACATCAGTAACATGAAGATGAGTATTGTTATAAGATGAATAAATATGAAGAATTCCCCATACTTCTTTTGATTTTTCTTTCTTTACGGGTTTCAAATCTTTTTTTTCCTGTAACTCTTCTTTAACAACTTCTTCAATAGCATCAACAGTAGGAGCTTCTTCTACGATTTTCTCTTTTTTAACTTCTTTTTTCTTTACTTCAGCCATCTTACTTCTGCACCTCATCAGCTTCTTCCTCTTCTACTGATTTCTCAGTATCTACAGGTTTTTTATTCCCTTCAATTTTACTCATATCAGATACTTCCTCTTCAAAGCCATGAAGTTGGATTTTTCTTTCAGGATGCTCCTCATCTGCAAGAGAAGAATTTGAAATAAATTGAACTGTGGGTTCTTCTGCTAAAGATACAGAATACGATGGAGATGAAATTAATTGGCCACCAACCATAACATGTTTATGAACAATAAACTGCCTTGCTTGCTTTGGACTTCTAGCCAATTTTAATTTATAAACAATATTTGAAAGTCTTCTTTCAAGAATTTCTCTTACTTTAATATCCAAAACTTCATCCAAAGATGTTGCATCAACATTTAAAAAACCTCTTTCCTTAAGTTTTTCAATAAAATGTCTAGCTTGTTCACTTTCCTTAAGTGTTGCATTTCTATTTAGAGACTTAGCAATTTTTTTATACTTACCAATTTCAAACTCTGCTTTTTTAATCTCTTTTTTATTCTTTAAAGCATAATCTCTAACTAAAACTGCTTCGTCAACAATAACTTGCTTATTCCACCTTTTTTTGTGAAATACATATTTTTTTCTATGCTTAATTGGCAGACCCATCTTACTTCTTGCCTCCGCTCTTTGATTTCATTGCTGCCAAAGTTTTATTCCTTCTAAAATTAGAACAAGTCCTCTGACCTCTTACAGGAAGTCCTGCTTTAAGTCTTACACCTTTATAAGTTCTAAGCTTGAATAATTTTCTTTTAAGCTGAAGCTGGTAAAAATCCAAATCCTTTCCAACCATATGCAAATTATTACCTGTTTCAGGTTCTGCTCTAGAATTCTGAAGCCATACAGGAATTCCTTTTTTTTCTTCACCTGAAAGATAACTCTCAATTTTTTCGATATCCTTATCGGATAGGTCCGCAATCTTTTTGTATTTATCAAGATTGAGCACATTGCAAACCGCATTGGAAAACATAATTCCAACACCCTTTATTTTAGCAAGACCGTATAAAACATTAAGGTTTCCATTAAGACCGGTACCCATAATTCTTACGATATTGATTTGCTCTTTTTCTTGTGGTTTTGCCATCAGAAATAAATGAATTAGATAGGCTTTATAAAGATTTGGTAGTTACAGAGTTTATATAGTATTTGTTACTAAATATAGTGACATAAATTTTTTTGAAAAAATATTAAACACAATATTGAAATTATATCTATATTAAATTTGAATTAAACTAATTATTTTATTCACCAAAGGGATTGAAAACAAAAATTTAAAAATAAAAAAAATTGTCATTAGTTAATGGAAAACAATATAACTATTTTAGGAAATGAATCCTCCGTTATATTTTATAATTTAAATAAGCAATTTTCAAATCTAAAAAAGATTATTATAACAAAAGAAATAATATTGGGATCTTTTGAAGACTCAAAAATAAAAGAACTATTTTCAAAATTATCTCTTTCAAATCACAATGAATATGACCAAATTCTTAATGAATCAAAAAAATCAGGAATATTCAATGCACCACTTAAAAATGATTTTCACAAACAAGTCCAAGAAAGTTTAAGAAATTTATCAAATACTGCTATGGATGTAAAATTGAAAGATTATAATTTCATGAGTTCAGTATCAAATGCAAGATACACAATAACTCTAAGATGTGAAAACTTTTCATTAAGTCACTTTTATATTGAAAAAGGGGCTATCCATTCATCAATAAAACATCTTGTTGAAGAATATTTAAGTTTTAAAGGAAATTGTCAAAGACTTGCAAGACTTGAAAACTTTCAAATTGAAATAAGTGAGACCGAAGAAACATACAAGCAAATATTTCTAAAAAAAGAAGGGAATTCCCTTCTACTATACGCAGCTTTTGGATTTCCAAAGGGAGTTCCATTTGATTACACAATAGGTGGAGAATACTATTTTTCAATTGGAGAAAATTTTAAATTTTATCAAAATCAACAAACACATGCAATAATAAGAGACCACTCAAAACTAGAACTAAAGGAGATATATCATCAAGAAAAAATTCTCTCAAACGAAGATCTGGTAAATATAAACAATACTACAAAAAATATAAATGATGCAATTATTGAAATGTATATAAATAAAAAAGGAGCATTAAAGATTTCAAATCTATCTCTTCTTGAAAATTCAATATACACAAATTCTGAAAATGGAATAATTATTAATAAATCATCTAAAAACTACAATAAAATCTCTCTTATAGGACTAAGAGACAACTACAAAGAAGAACTTCCAAACCCAAAATATCTTATTATAAGAAACATGCAAGAAATAAATGAAATGTTTGAAAACATAGAAATGCTCGAACATATTGACGGTATCATATTCACAACAAGTTTCTACTCTCCATTCATAGATAAAATAAGTCAAATGCTTGACATAGATATAATCTACAGCAAAAACCCTCTTCAAAAGTCACTCGAAGTTGTAGCAGATTTTGAAAAAATAACATTTGAAGGGGCAAATTTCAAAAATAGTTCAAATATGTCTAATCCTTTTTCAAATATTCTTGATACAAACAATAAAGAAAAAGATGAATTCTTAGAGAAACTAAAGAACATAGACTTATCAACACCAAATGAAGTTACAAACAAAGGAGATTCTCATATTGAAAATATTGCTCAAAGCATAATTTCAAGTCCAAATGCATCTTCAGCAAGTTATACAAATAATTCAAAAATGAACTGGCCAAGCAATAACTCTAACTCAAAAGGAAAATTAAGCGCTATCTCAATGATTGCGGAAAATGTTTTAAAAAATAACTCTCAACCAGTTAAAGAAAATATCCAAGTTAACTCAAATCTAGCAACACAAGAAAATTTTCAACAACCAAAAAATAACATGCAAATAAATGAAGTTCAAAACTTAGGATATGAACAACAAAAAACAAACGAAATTCACTCAAAAAATCCTTTTGATGATTTCTTTGGAGAAGAAGAAAAATTAGAAAAAACAATGCATTTAAAAAACAACAATACAAATTCACAACACAAAACAAATCTCAATTCAGAACTAATTATGGATGGTATCAAACCCAGTGACATTAATCCACTAAACGAAAATCAAATAGAATCATTTGAAAAAGAATTTTCAAGCAAAATAACAAATCAAAACATTATCAATAAATACGAAAATGTTCTAGCAGTGAAAATTCTCTCATCACCACACATAAAATCAGACTACTATTTTGCAGATTCTAGCTCTATTCACGAAATTCATAGTGGAAAAATATACTTTTTGGCTTCAAATCCAAATTCAATGTCAAA
>SKGP01000009.1 GCA_007117405.1 Candidatus Woesearchaeota archaeon
CATTAATCGAATCAAGCTTTGGATCAGAATTTTCATAAATATTTTCAATAAAATTAATTTTAGAACTATCAATTAAATCAATAAAGTTAGATTCTTTTATTTTCTTTAATCCATTCTCAGAAAATTTTAATGAAGATAATTCTATAAATTTTTTTGCCCTTGAAAAAGCAATATAAAAAAGTTTTTTTTCATAAATTATGTGTTCTTCTTTGTTAATATCTAAAGTTTTCTGAAAAAAAGAATTTTCAAATGTAATTGGAAAGATACTCTCATTAAAATAAGGTAAAATTACAAAATCAAACTCTTGATATTTTAAATTTTCAATATTTCCTAATACTATTTTACTATTTTCATAGTAGTAGGTTTCATTTGATTTTAAATTCATATCTTTTAAAATATTTAAAATGCCACAAAATCTTTTCATATCAATTGATTTATCTAAATCTAAAATATTTTCAGTAAAAGAGGAAAAATTCTTAATTTCAAAAATTAAATTACTATCTTTTAAAATAACTGCTTTTCTGTAAAAACCAAAATTCAACAATACTTTTTTCAAAATCTCAACAATACTCTTCCCAATTAAATTCATATTGATTAATTCTTCAACTCTAATTAGAAAATTTTCAATATGCCTATTTTCTTCTTCCAAATCAGATAATTTTTCCTTAGTTTTTATTACATTATATATTGAATTTTCCATCATAGAAGATTTCCTAGATATTTTTTTTAATGTTTCTTCCCTTATTCCTTCCCTTAAAAGAATATTGAAAAGATATGAATTTGAACTATGAGGATTATCAATAAAATATAATATCTGAAATATATTCTTAATGATGCCAGAATTTACATCAAAAAACTGATTTGAATCAGATTCTACAATTTTTAAATCACAGAAGATAGACTTTATTTTTTTAACTTCTTCATCTCTTCTGCAAATAATTCCAAGTGATGAATTATCTCTTAGTATTTCCCTAATCTTTTTTTTAATGTAATCTTTTTGAAAATTTTCATTAGTAAAAGTTATTTTACCTATATTACCCTTTTCTTTTGAATGAACAATTAAATCTTTTTTATCTTCACCAATAATATTAGTTAAAGATGAAAAAATATTTTGAGTGTGTCTATAATCATTTTCTAAAATGATTTTAATGTAATCTTTTTTTTTACTTAATAAAATATTCTCTGTTAAATATTCATCTGAAATTGAAAAGTGCTTTTGATTTATATCTTCAAAAACAGAGATGTTATTTTCAGATAATAAAAATATTATTTTTCTTTCCAAAGGATTTAAATCTTCAAAATTGTCCACTAAAAAATATTCAAATCTTAGTCTTAATTTTGATACGATTTCCGAATCTTCATTTAGAAAATTAAAAAGTATGTAATTAATATCTGCAATATCTAGCAATCCTTTTTCTAATTTGAATTGTTCATATTTTGAATATATCTTTATGAAATCAGAAAATGGTAGTTGACTCTCAATTTTTACACTGAAAATCTCTTTTAATCCAATTCCATCATTTTTTAAGTCATTAATTGTAATTGTTATCTCTTCTGCAAGAAAAGAAATGTCTTTTTTTATATTTTTTAAATCAATTTTCAAATCATTTATTATTTCTGCAATAAATATTTTTTGAAAGTTTAATTCTATAATCTTAATCTGTTTTTTTAAGTTTGGTATTCTATTTGAAAATTCTTCTATTAAACTATATGCGAATGAATGAAATGGGATTGGACTAAAGTTATTATCGAATTTTTTTGAGATAGCATCAATTGAATTTTTATTACAAATTGCAATTATTTTATCTTTTGAATAACCTTTCTCAATCAGATAATCAATTTTTTTTGCAAAAACAAAACTCTTTCCAGTCCCTGCAAATCCATTTATCAAAATGGGTTTATCTAAAGTTTCAATTGCTTTTTTTTGATTATCATCAAGCATATAATAGAATATCTAGTATTAATTTATAAATATTAATTTTTAATTTTTGAAAAATTAAATTATTTTTTCATCTGTACCATCGTCTTTTACTTTATGGACATGTATACAGTTTACAGGGCAAGATTCTGCCGCATCAATATTTGATTCATAGTCTTCTGTCAAAGGATTTTCATTTGTACCAAGTATCTCTTCTTCACCATTTCCGGTCTTTGTAGCACCATGTATATTAGATTTGCCATCTGATTCCATATACCAATACTTGGGACAAACACTTGCACAAGCCGAACATCCAATACAAATATCTCTATCATGAACTATCTTATATTTTTCCGCCATTTTCTATAAATAAAGTTAAACTAATACATTTATAAACATTTTGAAAAAATAATAATAATAAATATTATTATATGCTTAGATATTTTTAAACATACTTAGTACTAACTCTATGCAATGGGTTTTACCTTTTGGAAAATTTAACTCAGAAGATATCCTCTCAATATTTACTATATTCCTTATTTCTTCTTTTTCTTTTCCAATTAGAAGCTCACAAATTATCTCCAAAACAACAGTATTTAAGCCACAACCACTATTTTCATAAAAAGCAGATTCTATTTTATTATTTTCAAGTTTCAAATGGAGTCTATTAAAATCTCCACATAAAGGACTTTTACTTTCAAAAACTAAATTGCAATTCTCAATTGGAACATTGTACTTAGGACTATTCAAATGATAAATTATTTTTTTAGTATAATCATCCATATTTAAAAATTCAATTGAAACCTTTTTTTTGGATCTCTTCAGCAATTTCTGCAAATCCACTTTTCACTATCTTACCTTTTTTCATAACGTAAACTCTATCTGGTTTTATGTAATCTAAAAGTTTACTATAATGAGTTATAATTAATATACCTGTATTTGAAATTTTTCTAACTTTTTCGATACCATTACATACTACTTTCAATGCATCAACATCAAGTCCTGAATCAATTTCATCAAGTACAGCATACTTTGGTTCAAAAAGCATCATCTGAAGTATTTCAGATCTTTTCTTTTCTCCACCAGAGAAACCTGAATTAACAAAACGACTTCTAAATTTTGAGTCCATTTCTAGTATATCCATTTTTTCATTTAATAACTTTGAAAATTCACCTACATTCAAATCTTTTCCTTTAATTGAATTATAAGAAGTTCTAAGAAAATTCATCATAGTTACACCTGGGATTTCTGCGGGATATTGAAAACTCATGAATATTCCTTTTTTTGATCTCTCATTTGGCTCAGTACCTGTAATATCTTCATTTTCAACTAAGATGCTTCCTTCTGTTAGTTCATATTTTGGATTTCCCATAATTATATTTGAAATTGTTGATTTCCCTGCACCATTTGGACCCATAAGAACTACCACTTCACCTCTTGCAATTTCAAGATTAATTTTTTCAATTATTTTTTTATTTTCAACATTTGCCGAAACATTTTTTAACTCTAATTTTTCTGTCATAATATTAGAGAAACACCATAAATTTATAAATTTAACAATTGTTAATAATTTTATGACTACTAAATTAAAGATATTAGACAAAAATGAAAATATAATTAAAATTGTCAACCTTGAAGAAAAAGATCTTATAACTAGAAGTGGAAGAGAAAAATCAATATTAGATATAATGCTTGATAATGACATAGATATGTTCTATGGTTGCATGGGGGGTTCCTGTGGAGCCTGTATATGTGATTTAGAAAATGGCGGAGAATTTGTAGAAAAAGAGAAAATAAGGCCAAAAGTGTATAAGAATGTATCTGAAAAAGAAATTTTAACCTGTATAGCTGGGCTCAAAACACCATTTAAAGATAATTCTGAAATAGTTGTTAAAAAAAAATTCTAGATTAAATATTATTTTAATAGGAATTCACCTTTTTCATAATCTTTTTTTGCATTTTTTAAAGCCAATACTATTTTGTCAATCTCTTCAAAAGTATTGTAAAAACAAAGACTTATTCTGCTTGTTGAAGGTAATTCTAAAAGAGTATGAAGAGGCATAGCACAATGATGGCCACCTCTAATTGCAATTCCTTTCATATCAAGTAAAGTGCTCATGTCGTGTGAATGTATCCCATCAATATTAAAAGAGAAAATACAACTCCTATCATTACAGCTATTTGGACCATATATTTTTAAATCTTTAACTTCTGAAACCTTTCCTAAAAAATACTCACACAACTCCTTTTCTCTTAATTCTATATTATCCATACCTATTTCATTTAGATAATCAATTGCAGCACCAAAACCTATTACACCTTCTATATTTGGTGTTCCTGCTTCGAATTTGTAAGGTGACTTATTATATGTAGAACAGGTAAAACTTACTTCATATATCATATCTCCCCCAAATATTGAAGGTTTTAATTTTTCTAATAAATTTGATTTTCCATATAAAACCCCAACCCCAGTTGGACCAAACATTTTGTGAGAAGAAAATGCAATAAAATCACAATCTATTTCTTTTACATCTACTTTCATATGAACAATACTCTGAGCACAATCCAATACAAAATAAGCTCCGTATTTATGTGCAATAGAACATATTTTTTTTGCAGGGGTGATAGTTCCTAAAACATTTGAAATATGGCTTATTGCAACTATCTTTGTTTTTTGTGTTATTATTTTTTCTGCTTCTTTTAAGTCTAATCTAAAATCTTTATTAATAGGTATAAATTTTAAAATTGCACCTCTTTTCTTTGCTAACTCTTGCCAACAAACAATATTTGCATGATGTTCCATCTGAGATAAAACTATTTCGTCACCTTCACTTATTTGGTCTTCAATTCCTTTTGCTAATATATTAAAAGATGATGTTGTTCCATATGTAAAAACTATTTCTTCCTTATTGGAATTTATAAAATTGGCTACTTTAATTCTTACATTTTCATACATATCAGTAGCTCTTTCACTTAGAGTATGGATTCCCCTATGAACATTTGAATTGTCATTTTTATAAAAATCACATATTGAGTCTATAACTTTAATTGGTTTCTGAGTTGTTGCTCCATTATCAGAGTATATTAATTGATGTCCATTTATTTTCTGGTCTAAGATGGGAAAATCTTTTCTAATATTTTTAAAAAATAAATCTGAATTTTTGTTTTTCATAAAATAAGAATTATGTTGAAATTTATAAATATTAACAATTGTTAAAAATCACTAATATAACTGAAATTCCCCTAGCCCCATACTAGGACTCATCTCCTCTTCTACATAAGGAACTAATACTAATGAATTCCCTTCTTCATCTTCAAACACAATATAACCATTTTCAGCTACAAAATTAATTATATTCCATAAAACTTCTTGCTGATTATAATTTATATAATTTTGACCAAAAATTGACATATTACCCTCATTATTGTATATGACAACAGCACCTTGTGCGTTGATTTCTTTCATGATTTGGGAAATCATGTCAGATTTTCCTGCTTCATAATATGCTTGATACTTAACTAATTGGTAATTATTGTAAATATAAAAAATTCCAAAAAGTAATATTATTCCAACTAAAGCAAAAGTTGCATATTTGTAATAATTGATTTCTTTCTTTTTTTCTTTTTCAGCCATAAATATTATTAAAAAATAGAATATTTATAAATATTGTTTTTTTGAAACAATATCCAAAAATAATAATTAAATTGAATTTTTATTATTGATTAAATTTATATTCATTTGACTTATATTTTTGGCACAAAATAATGAACAAAAATAACTTTCTTAAAATAGTTGTTTAAAGTGCCAA
>SKGP01000090.1 GCA_007117405.1 Candidatus Woesearchaeota archaeon
AAGAGCAATAGGACAATCTCATATATATCTGGATAAAACAATTTCTGATTATTCAAATGTTGCTGTAGGACTTCTTATAAGAGCAATAGGACATGGTCTTAAAGTTGCTTATGTTGATTGTGGAGGGAAATCAGGAAAATTTAGAAATTTTCTTGAAAATCTCTCATTAAATCTTAGTTTTGTAAAAAGTTTTGACAGACTACATATTGAAACATTTACATTAAAAACAGATGATAAAATTGAAAAATGTCTAATCCCTCTTGTTGAATTTAATACAATGAATTCTTCCATGTTTTGGAAAAATATTGAAAATTTTGATTTAGTAATTTTTGACAATGCTAATTTTGAAAAAATAAACAAAATGAAAATAATAAATTATATCTCTCAAAGAAATCCAAATCAAGAAGCAGTATTTGTATTTTCAAATGAAGATGAATTCAATCAAGTAAAAGATAATTTTGATTTAGCAAGTATTTATGATGTAAAGTCTAAAAAAAATCTCATTTCAAATGGAAAAATAATCTGTCTTACTGGAGATGGAAAAGGCAAATCTACATACTCATTTGGATACTTAGTTAGAAATTTTATAGAAAAAAAAGATGTAAAACTTATATATTTTGATAAAGGAGGTAAATTCTATGGAGAAAGAGTATTTTTTAATGCAATAAAAAAATGGGCAAAAACGAACTATTTGTACGGCTCATTTGATTATGCTGCAACCGGACTTGAAAGATTTGACGGAAAAAGATTTAGATTTGACAATGTGCCAGATGATATTAAAGAAGCAAAAGAAGGTTTAATGCTTCTTAAAACTGCTATAAAGAAGCAAACTCCTGTAATTGCAGATGAAATAAATACAACTATTGGAACTGGACTATTAACAGAAGATGAAATAATTGAAGTTTTAAAAGAAGTAAAAAATGAACTCTTAATATCTGGAAGATTCGCAACTGAGAATATAAAAAAAAAGTGTGAAACTGTAATTGAAATAAAAGAAATAAAACATTATGTTCATAGAGGACAGGGTGTGAGAAAAGGTATAGATTTTTGAACAATTATATGTGATTTATAAATGAATAACTATTAGCTGTCTTTATGACAAATTCTCTTGAGACAATAATAAATAATGCATCATATCCATTTAAAGAGATACTTTTATCCTCTGTTGCAATATTTTCACTTAATAATCCAAATATGACTTTTATACCTGAATATGAAAATAGCAAAAAAAATTTAATAGAATCATTTATATATCAAGAACAAAAAGATCAGAAAATAAAAATAGAGTATAGAGTAAACTCTGGAGACACAGTAAGTTCAATTGCAAAAAGTCATGGCATTTCAACTGAAAATCTACTTAATCAAATGGAAGGTAGAGAAATTATAAGAGTCGGAGAGAAACTAAAATTTGAAATAGACAGTAATTTTTTTAACGGATATATTCCCGGTAATATCAATCACAATAGAAAAAATGCCCTTTCTAGAACACCACAAGAGATTGCTGAGGACAGAAGAAGATTTGGAATTCAAGGAATGGGGGAATTTCTAGGTTATATACCAAATTCAAAGTCTGTTTCCTATGATATTGAAAGATATGACCACTTATCACTATATTATGATTTATTCAAAGAAACAGCTGAAAAACATGAAAATCTAAATATTGAAGATTTATTAGCACTAATTGGAATTGAAAGTGGAGGAAATCCTTGGGCAGGTTCACATACAGGCGCACTAGGATTTGGACAGACTATTGCAGCAACATTTAATCCAAACAATAATTCAAACGGATTCAATCCATTCAATCCTTATGAAGTTATTCCTGAGGTTGGGAACATGCTTAACAGATACAAAAGACAATATGGTCCTATACTTGGATTTATAGCATACAATGCAGGACCTGGCAAAGCAAACGAAGCAAGAATTAGAGCAAATGAATTAGGAATTTCAATCTCATCTCCAGAGATAGTAAATGTAAAAGACCAAGATGGAAGATATATACTATCTGAGGAAGCAAGAAGATATTACTCTAAAATAAATCGAGAAAGAAATATACTAAATCAAATTCCATTACTAGATGAAAGTAACTCAAAAAAAAGAAAAGAAAGAAAAGAAATACTAAAAAGTTTAGGATACATAAATTCAATTGAATTAAATAATGAAAAATTTGTATACTATTTAAATAGAGAAAAATATGAAAGAGAAGTAGCAAGAGCATATTTAAGATACCACAACGATATGATAAAGGTTGGATATGTTAATTCATACTACTAAATTTTTCTTGTTGAAGTAGCTACCCACAAACCAACTTCTTCATTTCTTTCAATTCCATTTGGAATAATAAAATCAAACATCATAGCACTAAAAACTATTTTTATATGATTATTAGTCTCCCTATATCTAAAAAAAACCTTTTCAGGGTCAGCCCTTACTGCAAATGTTCCTGCATTATAAGATGCCGCAAGAACAACTATCTCTTCTGGAGTAAATTTAGCTTTTGATACATCAATACCATGAACTCTTCCTGCTTCTTTAATAAGTCTTAAAGCACCTAGATAGTGATCTTCAGACTTATTAGGGTCAAGCCCCATTCTTTTTAGTATATTTGGCATTACCTGTAGTGCAGATATGGCTCCTGCGCTGCTAGTTCCAACATTTGAACCAAAATTAGATTCTGCAATTGCATAAGCCATAAGTAATTTTGGGTTAACACCCTCTTGTCTTGAATATATATTTATCATATGTGCAAGAGAAGGGTTTGCTAAAGCAAGATTTATTGTCCTATTTTTTTCATCAATAAGACTTGAAGGGTCAATACCTAACTTTGTTCTGTAAACACTTGGAACATTAAATCTTCTCCTAACTTGGTCTACACCAAAATACTTTCTATGTTCAATAAGATATTTTCTTGCAGCAATAATTTGTGCACTTTCACCACTTATCGCCTGACCAGAAACTTCCGTATTTCCAGACCGATTACTTAATTCTGCTCCTGAAACATCATTATTCAAAGGAGAGATGGATAAAATACCGCCAATTATTCCTGTTGCTATTTTTTTTGCAAATTTCATCTTTAATAATATAAAAATAAAAGAGCAAATATATAAGTATTTCTGTTTATTAGTATCTCCTAATAAGAGAAATCATATTTTAATTACTCTTTAGAACTAATAAATAATTATATAGATTCAATAAAAAAAAATGTATATGGGTTTATTTAGCAAACATAAAGAAGAGAAAAACAGTGTAGCTCCTCCTCCGGCAGCACCACCTGTTCCAAATTTTGGCAATGGGATAAATTCTGCGCCTATGCCACCTCAACCACAGGCACCAAAGTACGAGTCTGCAGGAAATATTGTCCCACCTCCATTGCCAGGGGGAAGTTTAGAGGATATAAAAAGCATAGTATCTGAAAGTTCTCAGAAAAAATCAGAAGAAATTAAAGAAAACGAAAGTACTAATTCTGGTAGCGAAATGAATAGTACAAGTACTGATGATTTTGACGACTCGCTTTTTGATTTTTCAGATTTAAACATTCCAGAACCAAATTCAGAGACTAATCCTGAAAAAAATGCTAATTATCACTCAATTGACAATATTCCAAAAAATGATTATTCAATTGGCAAAGTAGATTTGGATGAAAGAGATGTTTCTGCAAAAAGGTTAGAAAATCAAGATTTTATAAAAAACAAAAGTTACAACTCAGTTCCACCAGGAAATGAAAACTTTTTTGTAACAACATCACAATTTAAAGCACTTTTAGAAATTGTTGAAAGCGTTAAAATGAAAGTAAAAGAGGCAAATGAAAAACACCTAAGATTACTTGACATTAAATCTGAAGAAGATATAGAATATGAAAATTTAAGAAGAGACTTCCAATATATTGAAGATAAATTATATGAAGCTGATAGCATACTATTTGAGAAATAAAAATGATAGGCAAAAAAAGAGAGATCTATATTAAAATAGAAAAAATAACTGAAATTGTTGAACTGCTCAAAAATATAAAGGAGCAAGAAGAGATTTTAAGAGAATTATTTCAAAAATATGATAAAATAAACCTTGAAGAAAACAAAATTTTTGAAAACTGGAACAATTATATGGAGGATATTGTTCAAAAATTAGATCATGTAACACTTTAAAAATGAAACCGAAAAAAAATCTTAAAAAAAAAGCAGTTATATCTAACAAAGATTCATACAATGATTTATTTGTCTGTATGAGTGAACCTATGCTGAAAAGAAAATATCTTCTACTCTCAGTAAAAAATTCTTTAATTGTCCAAGAAGAAATGGATAAAATCCAACAACTTAGAAAAGAAAAGTCTGCAATACTAAATCAAATTAAAAAAAATATGGAATCTATTAATTCTGATTATCAAGAATTAAAAAAGCTTTTACCAAATGTAAAAAATGTGCTCTCAATAACAGAACAAGAACTTGGAAACATAGAATCTGATATAGAACTATTAAAATCAGATATAAAAAATGATGAAGAAAAAATCCGTATAGAAGAGAGTATGAAAGAATCTATTTTAAGTGGAGAAGGAATAAATTCACACCAAAAATCATCATTAAAAGATGAGATAAAATCTCATTATGATATAGAAAAGAGACCAATTATTCCAAGTAAAACAACTAAAAATATATCAAAATTAGATAGAATCCAAAATAATCTTAAAGTTATTGAATCTAAATTAAATCAGCTTTAACTTGCTAAATTAAAATAAATTTTTATTTCTTATTTTTTTTCTCCCCATACTCTTTTTCAACCTGTTCGAGTATTTCTTTACTATTCATTATTTTATAAAAGTAAAACATTACAAGCAGAGCAACCATTAATATTCCAACACCTACAAAACCAAAATTCTCATAGCTTTTTCCAAAATAATACCCTATAAATACAAATATTGAAGACCAAATTGCAGAAGTTATAAAAACAATAGGAAGAAATATCAACCTATTCATTTTAGCTATTCCTGCGGGAATTGGAATGAATATCTTAATTGGATTCACCAATTTTCCTATAAACAAAAAAAATACTTGTCTCTTATTGAATGCAAGTTGAAATTTTCGAATTTCCTTATAGGGGTCTGTAAATTGAAAAAAAAATTTAATGAATTTTATTGAATAATCTAAACCTTTTCTTCTAGAGATTTCATACAATATCCAATTTCCCGTTGAATGCCCCAAAGCACCAATAAATATAATCCAAAATAAACTTAGATGGCCTGTTGCTGCAAAATAACCAGCAATTACATAAATTATCTGACTAGAAGGAAAGGATGTTATACCATTGACAGTTATTAAAAAAAATATTGCGAAATAACTGAATTTGATAATCAATTCTTCAATTGTCATTTTTATTTATTAACGACTTTATTTTGTTCAACTTTTGATTCTTCAACAATTAAATCAAAAAGATTCTGAACTAAATTTTCATTTAAACCTAATTCTCTTGCTCTATTACTAAGAGTTGCAAAAACCTCCCTTTCTCTATCTGGTTGATATATTTCAATTCCATTAT
>SKGP01000021.1 GCA_007117405.1 Candidatus Woesearchaeota archaeon
AACACAAGAACTTTATCTGGGCTTGGTTTTGAAGAAAAAATAATCTTTTTTGTTGAAAAAGAAGGTGCTAATATATCAATTGAAAATAAAACCGAAGCTGAAAATGTGAGGCCGAATGATTTTTTCGAAATAATTAATTTTGAGTTAAATTCTTCTCAAATAAATTTTGTAATTTCTTCAAATTTTAATTTTGAAGCAGAATGTTATTCTGTAATTAGAAGAACTAGAATTTCTCAGACTGTATTTGCAAATCAAGAAAATGTTTCTCAAACCATTGTAATGAATCTTAATAATTCCAGATTGAAGGAAGAAAATACTCAAATTTTACCCTTGAAATTTTATTGCAAATATGTAAAAGAAAATACTGTAACTATTAGATATGAATCGTTAGATTTTAATTATACAATAGAAAAAGAAGAAAACATTCAAAATCCTTCAGATTCAAAACCTCTGCTTAAATTTTCAGAACCCGAATCTTTTTCATTTGGAAGTTTTGAAATAGAAAGTCAGAGCAATCTTCTTTCTTTAAGGAATAATAATTCAATATCTTCTGTATTTGTTGAAAAAATGGAAATTACAGAAAAGGCATCTATTGAAGAATTAGTTGAAAATGAAATCAGTTCTGTAAATTATTCATCGAAAGGGATTTTTTTTAAAGAAAATTCATTTTTTCTTTTATTTATAGGAATATTAATATTATTTTTATTTTTTCTATTAAAAAGATAGTTTTTAAACTATAATTTTTATGTCTGCTAGATACACACCTTTACTTGAACATATAAGTGGGTTGATGTCAACTTCTTTTATATTTGGAAATAGTTTTGGAAGAAATGATAATCTTACCATTATTTCATGGAGATGTTTAAAATGTATCGGGAGACTTCCCCTATAACCCTTTAAAATATCGTATACTTTAGAATTTTCAACAAGTTTTTTTGCCCTTTCATGATTTAGTGGACACATTGAGAAATTGCTATCTTCAATTACATTAACGTATGTACCTCCAAATCCAAAAAGAATGAAAGTTCCCAGAAGTTCATCATTTTTTAGCCCCAGTATGGTTTCAGTTCCTTCATAATGTTCTTCAAGAGTTAAAGTAAAATCTCTGGTTATTTCGCACATCTTGTCAAACATTTCTTCTGCTGTTTCAATAAAGTTGTTTTTATCAATTCCATCAATAACTCCTCCAACTTCAATCTTATGGACAATATCTTTTGAGTTTACTTTTAGAACATATTTTTTATTTTCTTCAAGTTTTATTTTTATTATATCTTCAAAAGAGTCTATATATTGTTTTTCTGGTACTTTAATTGCAAGTACTCCTTCTATTATTTCTCTTGAGAGCGATTCTGATAACAACCCCTTTTCATTTTCAATTTTTTCATTAAGTCTAGAAATTTTTTCTTTGTTAAAATTATAAGTTGGTATTTCATCTGAGTAACTGAATTTTTTCCAATTAAGAATTTTATCTACAGCATAAATGGCCCTTTCTGGCGATTTGAAGTTTGCAAAAGAGTTTTCTTTGAAAATTTTACAAGCCTGATCTATTTCTTTTCCTCCAACAAAAGAAGAGAATATACATTTTTCAGAATTATTTTCTTTGTATTCACATAATTGTTCTGCAATTTGTTTTGAATCAGTCATCATTTGTGGAGTCAATATTACAAAAATATTTTCAACTTTTTCATCTTTTCCGAGAATTTCAATAGTTTTTAGATACCTTTGGGATTTTGCATCTCCAAGGATATCCACAGGGTTTTTAAATGAAGCAGAATTTGGGAGAAAAGAAAGATTTTCTATAGTTTTTTCTGAAAGTTCGCAAAGAACCAAATCTGTTTTAGAAATTGAATCTGCAGTTATAACTCCAAACCCACCTGCATTTGTAACAATTGCCGTATTTTTATTTGGGGTTAAACTAGAATTGAAAGCAATTAAAATATCTTCAAGTCCAGTGAGACTATCTGTTAGAATTCCTCCATTTTCTTTGATTAAAGCTTCAATAAGTTTTGAATTTGGTGCAAGGCTTCCAGTATGAGATAAAATTGCTTTTTTTGATTCTTCACTTTTTCCAGGATTTAATATGACAACAGGTTTTTCTTTAGATATCTCCCTTAAAATTTCAGCAAAATCTGTCCCATTTTTTAATGATTCCATATAAATTGCAATTGCTTTTGTTTGTGTGTCTTCTTTTAGATATTTTAAGAGTTTTATTTCATCAACATCAATCATATTGCCTATACTTGCTATTTTTGAAAAACCAATTTTATTATCAAGACTCCAGTCAATAATTGCATCAATAAAGGCGCCACTCTGAGAGATTAATGCAATATTTCCTGGTTGGGGAAGGTCTTTAGAAAAAGAACAATTTATCATATTTATTGAATTTAATATTCCAAGACAGTTTGGACCGATTACATTTAATCCTCCCTCCCAGATTAGTTTTTTCAACTCTTCTTCCCTTAGTTCTCCTTCATCGCCAATTTCCTTAAAACCCGCAGAAATAATTATTATATTTTTAATATTTGCTTCAATAGCATCTTTTATGCTTTCCAAAACATGTTCAGCAGGAATTGCAATTATTGCAAGACTAACTGGCTTTTTTATTTCAGAAAGTCTCGTGAATGCTTTTTTTTCTTGTATTTCTTTCCACTTTACATTTACTGGAAAAACTTCAATTTCACTGTTTTTTATTAATTCACTAAAAATGTATCCGCCTATTTTTTCTAACTTGTTTGATGCACCAACAACAGCAATAGATTTTGGGTAGAAAAAATTGTCATATTCATGTTTCTTATCAAACATTTTAAACATATTATTAGATATAGTCTTTATATTATAAAAATATCTCTTGTAATTTTTAAGTAGTTCGTTTTGTTTTTATGACCATAATAATCTTTATAAACACTTTCCCATTAACATATACTATAATTAAGGTGAATTTGACAAATGTTAAAACAAAAAAAAAGCAAGTCCCATAAAATGAGAGGAACAAACTCTCATGGTTGGGGGCATAAAAAAAAACATAGAGGTTCAGGTCACAGAGGTGGTTTTGGGCTTGCTGGTACTGGTGCTAGAGGAGATTCTCAAAAGGCGGGTTTAATGTCCGGTTCTGCAAAATTTTTAAGAAAAGTTGCAGCATCAAAAGGGATTAAAGTTTCAGATGTAAAGTATGGTAAATCTTATTTTGGTAAAGATGGCTTTAAATCATTAAACAATAAAAAGAAAGAGGTTTTATCAATTTCTTACATTGAACACAATTTTGATAAGTTGGTTGAGATGGGTGTAATTGTAAAAGAAAAATCTGATTTTATACTTGACACAACAATATTAAATTATGACAAAATTCTTGGTAAAGGCAAATTTTCAAAAAAGATAACTATTGTTTGCCATGAAATAAGTCAAAGCGCTAAACAAGCAATTGAAGCTGCTGGTGGAAAAGTAGTTTTGACCTCTGGAAATGAAGAAATTCAAAGTTCTTCTGAACAATAATTTTTCTAAAATTTTAATAAACTTTTTAAAGAGTTGAATTTTTTATATATATATGTCATTTTATAGAAATTTGTTAATGAACTTGCCAGAAGTCACAAGTCCTTCTCAAAAACTGACATTAAAAAAGAGAATGACTTGGACTTTGGGAATGCTTGTGCTTTTCCTTTTTCTGGCTTCAATTCCTCTTTTTGGTGTTGATGGAAGTCAAGCAGAGTATTTTAAAACTCTTGAGCTTTTGCTTGGTGCAAAGATTGGTTTTTTGTTAACTTTAGGTATTGGCCCTATCGTAACAGCATCCATTGTATTGCAACTTTTAAAAGGTTCTGGAATTTTAAAGTTTGATTTAACAACAGAAGATGGAAAGTTTGTTTATTCAGGAACTCATAAACTTTTAACTTTTGCTTTTATAATTATTGAGGCTATTGTTTTTGTTGCTTTTGGCGCTGTTCAGGCAACAGTTGGAACTTATGGTGGAATTCCATTTAGCTACATTGTAATGCTTCAACTTGGCCTTGGTGGTTTCATTGTTCTATATATGGATGAAATTGTAAAAAAATGGGGTTTTGGTTCTGGTGTTTCACTATTTATTGCAGCAGGTATTGGACAAGCCTTATTCCTTCAGTTTTTCAGCCCTTTTACACAGACAGGAGATTTTGGATGGCTTTTTGGAGGAACAGAAGTTGCCGTTGGAAAAATCTGGGCAGGCCTTTATTATCTTTCAGGCGGAGACCCTTTGAATTTCTTTTTATTAGTTCTAGGACCAATACTAATTACAGTTGGTTTGTTCTTTTTGATAGTTTTCTTTCAATCAGTAAATGTAGAGATTCCTCTTTCATTTGGAAGAGTTAGAGGACAGAGTTTTAGATGGCCTTTGAACTTTTTTTATTCAGGTGTAATTCCTGTTATTTTAATTGCAGCTCTTGGTGCCAACTTACAATTATGGGCGAGATTATTGCAGAATGTAGTAACTGAAAACTCTAGTGCTTTTATGCAATTCCTTTCAAATAGAGTTTTAGGTACATTTCAAGAAACAACCCCTGTTTCTGGTCTTGTGTATTGGATAAGTCCAGTAAATCTTTGGGATAATTTTTTCAACTTTTTTACTCTAAGTGTTTGGCCTAATATGATTACATATACTATTTATTTGGTTATTGGTTCAACTGTTTTCGCATACTTTTGGATGCAGACAGCAGGACTTGATTCAAGATCTCAGGCAAAGCAAATAATAAACTCAGGTTTGCAAATTCCAGGATTTAGAAAAGACGAGAGAATAATTGAAAAAATTCTAGACAGATACATTGTACCATTAACAATCATGGGTGGTATTGGTATTGGTCTTCTGGCATCTTCAGCTGACTTGCTTGGAGCTCTAACTTCAGGAACAGGTATTCTACTTATGATTATGATCATATACCAGTTCTACCAGCAACTAGCAAGAGAATCAATGGAAGACTTCACTTTATTGAGAAAACTTATGCGAAAATAATTCCCATTATTTTCCCTTTCTTCTTTTTTCTTTCTTTTACCCTTAAATTTCTTTTGCCTCATCTTTTCTTAGCGACCTGTAAGTGAGCGTTAAAGAAAAGGTGAATGCGGGGACTTTAGTTTATTGAGAAAACTTATGCGAAAATAATTCTCATTACTTTCTTATTCTAAATATTTATAAATATTAGAAATAATTATTTATCTAGATGCACAACCAAAAGAAATCTATTTCAGGAATAATTGCAACCCTGTTACTCTTATCAATATCTTTTTTTGCAGTAGCAGGTTTTCAAATATGGTTTATGGATTATTCTAGTTATTTAAACATAAAAAACGAAGAAAATAATTTTATAGAATTTTCAAATACAAGAATAGAAGCAATAGTTGGTGAAAGTTTGTATTTTAATAATGGATTTAAAAATTTAACAGTTAAAGAAATAAAGGTTGGGAGTCAAAGTTGTGTAATTAATGAAGTTTTTTCTTCAGGGATTCA
>SKGP01000015.1 GCA_007117405.1 Candidatus Woesearchaeota archaeon
AAGTTTGCTAAAGCTAACAAGTGTGATACGGTAATAGTTTCAAATTTCAATGACTGGTTTACTTTAGCTATTTTAAAACCATTTGGTATAAAAATAATTCCAACTCTACACTGCACATTTTGGACAACTGGCATTCAACCTAATGGAATAAAATCAAAAATAACAATCGGCCACAATCTCCACAGCATAAATGGATTTATTCCACAGCCAATTAAAAAAAAAATAGTTTTATCTGCAAACTGTGAAATTTATAATTGGAATGAACTTAAAAAAAAATATTCTCTAAAATCTGAAAATGACGCAGAAACAATTATTGATTTAATTAAAAAAATTGGAATTGAAAATACAATATTTCAATTAGATGGGCCTTATGCTTTTGCCTACTACGAAGAAAATCAAAATATACTCTTTCTTTCAAGGGACTTAATTGGTGAAAAACCACTCTGGTACGTTTACAATAAAGAAAAAAAAATGTTCGGATTTGCTTCAGAAAAGAAAGCATTATTTGATTTAGAACCAATTGAAGTTCTGCCCGGAGAATTAATAAAATATGAAATAGAAACAAACACACTTACAAAAAAAAGAAATAAGATAAAATTCACACAAAAAGAAACAAAAGAAGAATACAAAAAAATAAAATCAAAAACATTTAAATTGATTGAAAAAGCCATAAAAAAGCAAATTCCAACAAATCAAAAAATAGGAATTCTCTTTTCTGGTGGAATAGATTCAACATTTATCGCAATTATGCTAAAAAAGATGAATATTGATTTCACATGTTACACGGCAATGGTTAAAGGTGGAAATATAAAAGAAGCAGAAGATTTATTATACGCAATAGAAATAGCAAAAAAATATAATCTAAAGCTAAAAATAGCAGAGATAAATATAAATGAGCTTGAAAAAAAGGTAAAGAAAGTAATTGAACTTATTGAAGATACCGAATATCTAAAAGTATCAGTTGCTCTTCCATTTTATCTTGCATGTGAAAAAGCAAAGGAGGATGACATCAAAGTTATTTTCTCAGGACTTGGCTCAGAAGAATTATTTGCAGGGTATAAAAGACATAAAATCTGTAATAACATAAATTTTGAATGTCTAAAAGGATTTGAATGCCTTCATGAAAGAGACTTATATAGAGATGACATTGTCTGTATGGCTAACAATATGGAACTTAGATTGCCTTTTTTAGACAAAAAACTAATTGAATATTCCTTAACCATCCCAGATAAATATAAATTAAATTTAGAAAAAAATAGGAGCAAAATCATACTAAGAGACATTGCAAAAGAAATAGGAATAGACGAAAAATATGCAGAAAGACAAAAAAAAGCAGCCCAGTATGGAAGCAAATTTGATAAAGGATTGCTTAGATTATCTAAAAACTCAAAACTTGGAAAACAAGAATATCTAAACAAACTTGCAACTGAAAATAAAAAATTTAAAGGGAGAATAATTAGTGTAGAAGAAGTTCAAGCAAAATTTATACAAAATGAAGATTAATTTAATTTCTTATTTCATCAATTAATTTATAATCTGTGATAATGTCATTGTCCATTACTCTCTCAAAAGTATAATATCTTATCCCTTTACCAAATACAATTTGTGGGATTAATATATCTAGTTCTTTAAATTTTGTTTCATTTTCAAGTTCAGATAACAAATACCAAAAACAATCCCCTTCTCTTGTATTTTTTTTAAGCTCACCTACAAATTCATCAACTAAATAAAAAAAACCAATTATATGGTGAGAAATATCATTTGTTTCTTTATCATATGTTATTTTTTCTGCAATAACCTTTAAAGTTACACGACTTGGAATCAATCCTGTCTCCTCCTCAAACTCACGAATAGCTTCTTCTTTTGAAAAATTTCCAAATTCAATTTTACCACCAGGTATATTTAAATGATTTATGAATGGTTGTTTTTTTCTTCTAGAAAGCAAAACTTTTCCATCTTTAAAAGCCAAAGCAAAAGAACAGGAAAGAGGTTTTTTTTTATTTTCTATTTCAACACCATCCAAAGAAGAAATAAAACTAATTCCTATATTTGAAAGTTTATATACATCATCATCTTTAACAATGAAACCATCCGACATTAATTTTTTTAAATGATAATCAAAATTAGAAGAAGAACAAAGTTTTCTATCCCAGATTTGGTTATATTTCAAACTATAATTATACATAAATTTTCTAAGTATTTCTTTTTCAATCTGTTTCATAATAAATAAAATTTAAACCAATATATATAATTAATCTCAAAAAAAATTGAGATTGAAACCGGAAAAAACAATAAATATAAAAATTAACAACTACAATAATAAGTTATAATGAAAGAAAAACTTTTAGGATATTTTGAAGATTTTATGAGAATTGCAAGATACTTTATTCTTATTGCAATATTTTCATCAGTATTAGCATCAGTTTTTTTATTCATCTGGTCATTAAAACATATAACATTTTTATTTTTCACGAGGGAAGTTACAGAAAAAGAAATAATTGTTAGTATAATTACATCAATTGATTTTTTTCTTATAGGTATAATTTCCCTAATATTCGCATGGTCTTTATATGAACTTTTCATAAGAAATCCAAATGATAAATGTGAAAGAAATGCAAGGGTGCCACCGGCATTGGTAATATGTTCTCTTGATGAACTTAAAGACAAACTCTCTAAAATAATTATAATACTTTTAATTATTACATTTTTTAAATATGCATTTTACCTAGAATATGAAAATATATACGAACTTATGGCATTCGCAGTAGCTATATTTTTTATAGCACTTTCTCTTTATTTCACAAAAAAATCCTGAAAATAATTTTTATTTTAAATACATACCCTTGACTGCAAAATCATCAGAATTTTCTGGTTCTGTAAATATTAATTTTCCATTATTTTCAATTAAAAAATCTCTTTCTTTAAGTATTTGAATTAATTTATAATCTCTTCTTTTCTCTGCAAGTTCAAAAGCTTTTGGAAAAATTAAAAAATCGGGGCCAAATAAATAATTCTTATTTGTGTAAGAATCTGTTTTGTTATTAAATGCGTTCACAAAACTTTGAACATAAATATTTAGTGTAAACCTTGTAGGATCAATAAATGGTATTTTTTGTCTAATAGTATTTTTAAACTCAATATCAGGACAAACAAGTCTTAGAGTTAAATTTTCAGGGGAATAAATATCTTGTTCATGCCAATCAAAATATTCAGGCAATCTTTCATTTGAAGATTTTTTCTGAATTGAGCTATATGCTCTCCTAACTACTTTATCTATTCTGCTTTCTAATCCAATAAAATCCCAATTTTGATACCTAGATATAAAATTAATTGCAGAAATTTCAAAACCAGTTAAAGAACAACTCATATTCGGTTTTTTTTTTGTTCTAAAATCTGCAACTAATATGTTACTATTCATAAAAAGTAAAAACTATCTTTTATTTAAATAATTTATTGAAAATTTATAAAAAATGAAAAATACCGAAAATAAAAACTACAAACTTTTATAAAAAAGGCAAAGCCCCATTATAGTTATGAGTTATGAATTAATTATTTCTGAAAAACCGCAAGCTGCAGAAAAAATAGCAAAAGCATTAGCTGATGGAAATCCTAAAAAAACAAGAAAAAACAATGTAAATTATTTTGAATTGACAAAAAACGGAAAACCAATTATTGTTGCATCTGCTGTAGGACACCTATATGGTTTAGGAGAAAAAGGAGGAGAAAGCTGGACCTATCCAATTTTTGATACTGAATGGAAAGCAATATATAAAACTAACAAACAAGCAAGCTTTACTAAAGATTATGTTAAAACACTAGAAGAACTTGGAAAAGGAGCAGATGAAGTTACAATTGCTTCAGATTTTGATATAGAAGGTGAAGTAATTGGTCTAAATGTTGTAAGATATGCTTTAAAAAGAAAAGATGCCAATCGTATGAAATTTTCAACATTAACTAAACAAGATTTAGTTAAATCATATGAAAACAAGCAAAAAACACTTGAATGGGGCCAAGCAAAAGCAGGAGAAACTAGACATATGCTTGATTGGTATTACGGGATAAACTTATCAAGAGCATTCACCCAAGCAATAAAAGCGGGAACAAACCAGTTTAAAGTATTGTCAACAGGAAGAGTCCAAGCGCCAGCACTTCATTTTCTTGCGGAAAGAGAAAGAAAAATTATGGCATTTGTCCCTGAAACATTCTGGGAAATATACCTTGATGGCTTATGCAAACAAACAGAAATTAAAGCACAATACGAACTTCCAGAAGATAAAATAAGAGAAAGAAAAAAACAGATTGAAGAGGAAGATGATGATGAAGAAAATAATTCTCAAAACAAAACTATAGATAAAAGTAAAATATTTGATGAACAATGGGCTAATCAGGTTGTGTCTGAAACAAAAGAAAAAGATGGAAAAATAAAAGACATAACTTCAAAAAGATTTAAACAGAAAACCCCTATTCCATTTGATTTAACTTCACTACAAATAGAAGCCTCAACAATGCTTGGATTTTCACCTAAAAGGACCTTAGAACTAGCTCAAAAATTGTATATAGAAGGAGTTACATCATATCCAAGAACTTCTTCACAAAAACTACCTAAAGAATTAAATCTTGAAAATATACTTCAAAAACTTGAAAAATTCCCAATATACAAAGATAAAGTAAAAAAAGTTTTAGAAATAAACCCACAAATAAAACCAAATGAAGGTGCAAAAACCGACCCCGCACACCCTGCAATACATCCAACGGGGGAAATCCCATCTAAACTAGAAGCACAAGAACAAAAACTCTACGACCTTATTGTAAAAAGATTCCTAGCAATATTTGGTAAAGATGAAATTAGAGAAACAAATACAATTGTAATTCAAATTAAAAATCACAATTTTATTCTAAAAGGTACAAGAACTGTTGAAAAAAACTGGCATGAACTCTATGAGCCATATTTAAAATTTGAAGAAGTAGAACTTCCAAAACTTGAAATAGGACTTGAAGTTCAAAATAAAAAGATAGAAAGTATAAAAAAGCAGACTTCACCCCCAAAAAGATATACAGATGCATCCATAATCAAAGAACTTGAAAAAAGAAATCTAGGAACAAAAGCCACAAGAGCTGAAATTCTATCTAATTTGAAAAATAGAGGGTTCATAGTAGATAAATCAATAAAAGTAACAGAATTGGGCCTTAAAATGGACGAAATCCTATCTTCAGATGTCCCAGACTTAGTTGATGAAAGTTTAACTAGAAAATTTGAAGAAGAAATGGAACAAATAAGAGAAAATAAGTATCA
>SKGP01000014.1 GCA_007117405.1 Candidatus Woesearchaeota archaeon
AATAGGAAATACTCCAATATTAAAACTTGACTCCAAAGTCCATAAATTAAAAAATTATGAGATATACATAAAATTAGAATATATGAACCCATTTGGGTCAGTTAAAGACAGAATTGCTAAAGGTTTGTTAGAACCTCATATTAGTGAAATCAAAAAGAAAAATAAAATAATTCTTGAGGCTTCAAGTGCAAATACAGGGAAAGCACTAGCTGCACTTGCATCTATAGAAGGAATAAAATTCAAATCATACACAAACAGGATTAAAGTCCAAGAACAAAGAATGATGCTTCAGTTCCTTGATAGTGATATTGAGGAATTACCTGGACTGTCAGATTGTCCAGACCCAAACGACCCAAACGACCCAACAAAGTTATGCTTAGACCTTGCAAAATCAAATCCTGAAAAATATCATTACACAGACCAATATTTCAACAAATTAAATCCAGAAACTCATGAAAAAACAACAGGAAAAGAAATTTGGAAAGATATTGGAAATGTGGATATCTTAATTACTCCTCTAGGAACCTGTGGGACTTCATCAGGAATACAAAAATTTCTACTCAGTAAAAATCCAAAACTAAAAACAATAGGTGTTGTATCAGAACCCGGAAGTTGGATTCCTGGAAACAGAAATATGAATGAACTATGGGAAGTTGGAATTTTCAAAAATGATAATTATTGTGAAATTTTAAAAGGAGATATGAAAAAATCGGTTGAAGGAATGATTGAACTTTCAAGAAAAGCAGGAATTTTTTGTGGACCCACAACAGGACTTCAATACAAATGTTTAATAGACTATCTTAGAGAAAAGGAAAAAAAAGAAAAAAAAAGCTCAAAAACTCAAAAAGTTGTATTTATTGCATGTGATAGAATAGAACCATACTTAAATTATATTAAACAATTCTCTCCTGAAATCTTTTCAAAAACAACATCCCTAAAAAAAACAGTAAATAATCAGGATTTAGATATTGTAATGGAAGCTGAAAGTATTGAAGCTGAAAATTTAAAAGAAATAATCTTAAAAAAAGAAAATCTATTTGTAATAGATATCAGAGGACATTTCGCATATTCCATAGGCCACATTGAAGGTTCTATAAATATCCTTGACGAGCTTTTTGCTTCAATTATAGAAGAAGGAAACTCATTTCCTAAAAATTCTCAAATAATTATTGTTTGTAGTGTTGGAACTATTTCAAGAAAATATGCATCTTTTTTAAAAGAACAAGGATATAAAGCAATGAATCTAGAAGGTGGAATAAAAAAATGGAAAGAAAAAGGATATGAACTTCAAAAAATTAAAACTTAAAAAACATAATATAATAATACACTTATATTCAATTATAAGAAAAATATATAAAATATAAAAAATAAATAATTAAATATGAATAAATATTTAATAGCTATTGCAGTTATATTCCTTTTAGTAATTTCAGGATGTTCTAATTCTAGTAATTATCCTGAAGAAAATACTAGGGGAGTTGGTCTTGAGATAAGTTTACAAACTGACCAAAGATGGGTAAATCTGCTTCAAGTTGGATATTCATTAAAAATTAAAAATTCAGGAAACGACCCAATAACATTAACAAGAGAAAATTTTAGATTAGGAACTGACATGAGACCAGATGGAATTTCAGAGATTTTTACCAAAGAAAGTATTGATGAATTCTACAGCAAAATTCTTGGAAGCCAAAGCGAACTCACAGTTTATAGAAATCAAGAACTCCACTTTTCAGGAATCTTAAATATAAATGAAGAGTTTTATAACAATATAAATAATGATGGATTTACATATTTTTTATTAACAAATTACGAATATGAAACTAGATTTGACAATAATCTCCAGTTAACAGTAAGTGAAAAAAGACTTAGAAGTGATACAATATCACAGGCAGCCCCAGTACAAGTAACCGATATTGAATTAATACCAAGGCCAGGCGATATATATGCAATTGGATATAATATTGAAGACAGAGGACCATCAAGAAACGATAGGACAACAAATATTCAAATTAGATCGTTAAACCTCCAATTTTCAAATCAACCCCTTTCACTTGGAGACTGTAGATATTTTGGAATAGAACAGAATAATAGAAATACACAGTTAGACCCATCAAATTTAATGATAAATAATAGATTTCAAAAAATACTTGTCTCATGCGACATAGATGTATCTTCTTTCGATAAAAATACTCCAACAAATATCAAAACTTCAGGCTCATTTTCATACCAATACACTTTAAGGAATGAAGGTACTGTAAGATTTCCCAAAGAAAGAAATCAACTAATATACTAATACTAAAAAAATTCAAAATAAGCTTAGAAATAATTTATACAAAGAAAATATTTATAAATTGACTTTAGTTTCTTATTAGTAACAGTTCTCTGTATACTATATGTATTAAAAACTATAGGAGGAGCAAAATGAATGTAAAAGATATTGCAAAAAAAATAAAAGAAGCAAGAGAAGCTTCTAAATCAAGGAATTTTAAGCAAACTTTTGATTTAATTGTAAATCTACAGAATATGGACCTAAAAAGACCAGATCATAAAGTAGATTTAGGTGTTCAAATTACAACACCAATAAAAAACAAAAAATTAAAAATTTGTGCAGTTGTTGACCATGGTATAGAAAACGTAGAAAAAGTTTTCGACAAAGTAATATATAATACTGAACTTCCAAACTTAAAAGGGAATATGAAAGAAATAAGAAAGATTTCCCACGAATATGATAAGTTTGTAGTTCAATCAAACTACATGCCACTATTTGCTCAAATATTAGGTAGATATTTGGGTCCTATGGGAAAGATGCCATCTCCTAAATTAGGAATGGTAATCGGCCCTAAAACTCCTATTGAAGACTTAGTTGATAAATTGCAAAAAACAGTTCATCTTCAAACAAAAAAGAATTTAGTTCTTCAATCTTCAATAGGTTCAGAAAAGGAAAGCGATGAAGTTATTGCCCAAAACATACTTAGCATTTATGAATCACTAGTTCATGCACTTCCAAATCATGAACACAATATTAAAAACATAAATGTGAAACTTACTATGGGAAAACCGGTGGTGCTCTAAAATGGAACTTGCTAATTACAAATCAAAAATAAGTCCAAGGAATAAAATTTTTATTGAAAAAATAAGGAAATATTCCCAAAAATACACAATAATAGGAGTTATTGATGTTGAAGGGTTACCTGCGCCTCAATTTCAAAGAATAAGAGCATCTCTTAAAAAAAATCTAATTGAAATTGTACTTAAAGAACTTGAAAAATCAAGACCTGGAATTTCTGAATTGATTCCAAAAATGAGCGGAATAGTTGGACTTGTTTTTACAAATAACAACCCTTTTGCACTCTACAAAACAGTTAAAAAAAGTAAATCTCCCGCACCTGCAAAAGCAGGACAAACAGCACCAAAAGATATTTTAGTTCCTGCTGGACCAACAAATTTTGCTCCAGGACCAATTATTGGAGAGCTTGGTGCTTTTAAAATTAAAGCAGGAATAAATGCTGGAAAAGTTGAAATTAAAGAAGATTCAATTGTAGCAAAGGAAGGAGATATAATCTCTGGACCCCTAGCCGGAATTCTAACAAGGCTAGGAATAGAACCTATGGAAGTTGGACTTAACATCAAAGCTATTTACGAAGATGGAACTATTTTCGGTAGAAATGTTCTTGATGTAGATGAAGAAGCAATACTAAATGACTTAAAAACAGCAGCTTCAGATTCATTCAAACTATCAATTGGCATAAACTACATAACAAAAGAAAATGCTCCAGTATTCATAGGAGGAGCTGCAAGAGATTCTCTCGCACTTGGTGTTGGAATTGCATGGCCAGCAGCTGAAACAATAAAGAGGCTTCTGGAAAAAGCAAATTCTCAAATGAGTGGAGTTGCAATGACTCTACCTGAAGAGCTAAGACCTGCTGGTATGGTTTCTGTGCCAGTTGTAACAGAAAATAACTCTGTTGCTAATGAAGAGTCTAATAAAAAAGAAGAAGAAAAGAAACAACCTTCAGAAGCAGACACAGCTGCAGGATTTGGGGGATTCTTCTAAATTATTAAATAGGAAAAGAAAAATGGAATATATATATGCAGTTATGTTATTAAACAAAGCAGGTAAATCTGTTGATGAAACTAACGTTAGTGCAGTTTTAAAAGCTGCAGGTGTTCAAGTAGATTCAGCAAAAGTAAAGTCCCTTCTAGCTGCTCTAGAAGGTGTTGATATTGAAAAAGTTATTGCAGAAAGTTCAGTTGCAGTTAGTGCTGCTCCTGCTGCAAGTTCAGCTCCAACTGCTGCAGAAGCTCCGGCTGCTGCTGCACCTAAAAAAGAGGAAGCACCATCTGTTGACGCATCAGCTGGACTTGGTTCTTTATTTTAAATTTTAAAATTTTTAAATGTGATTTCAAATGGATAAAGAGGCAATTCGAAGTGAATTGAATAAAGTACAGGAAGATATTAAAAAATTAAAATCTGATTTTTTTGCTAAAAAAGACTTAAAAGAAAATATTTTTTCAAGTGGAGAAAAAATTTCAGAAGAAATAAATAAACTGTACGAAGAAGTTAAGAAAATAGAGCAGGAAAATGGCCTGGACAAGATAAATGTAGATCTTGAAGAGAAAAAAAAAGAACTTGAAAATATATTGTTAGAAATTGGAAATTCTGAAAAAAAATTATCAGAATTAAAAGAGAATAAAAGAAATATTTCTAAAAAACCAACAATAAAAACAGTTTCAGTTCAAAAAGCAAAAAAAGAAATTGAATCCATTGACACAAAGCTTCAAACACAAGTTTTATCTCTTGAAAAAGAGTCAGAACTCAACAAAAGAATTTCTGAATTAAAATCTGTAATCGATATGCATTCGGGAAAAAATGTTGAAGAAGATAGTGATTTCAAAAATGCTAAAAGAGAGCTTAATACTCTGAGAAGGAAACAATCAAATTTAGAAAAAAAAATTAGGTCTTTATATAAACAAATAAGACTTATAAGTAAAGATAAAAAACAAAAATATAAGCAGATTGATGAACTAAGAAACAAAAAAAAGAAAGCCTTCGAAGATTTTAGAACAAATAAAAAAGATTACTCCACACTTGGAAAAGAATTAAGAAATTTGTTCAAAAAAGAAGAAGAACTTTTGAGTGAGCTTGGAGAATCACCTGTTCAAAAGAAAAAACAAATTGACAAAGAAATGAAAGAAAAAAGAAAAGAAATTGAAGACAAATTCATGAAAAAAGGAGGAACTCTTACAACTGAAGATCTTCTTTTA
>SKGP01000048.1 GCA_007117405.1 Candidatus Woesearchaeota archaeon
ATTTACTCCAAATGCGGAAATTAAAGCTATATTAAAAGATTCAGGATCAATCTCATCGCTATCAGAAAAACTCTCTCTTCCAGGATAAATTATATTTTGTAAATTATTTGTTCTTCCACTAAGCTCTGTCATATTATTTAAAATATCTTTTACAACCTGGCCATTTTTAACATATGATATTCCTATCGCATAATTAACAGTTCTTCCAGGAGGAGCCTTAAGATAATAAGAATAAGTAATTGCGAAATTACCCTCTGGTGTCATAGGTGTCATTTGCGCTCTAATATCCGCTGAAACTTCTTGACATCTAGGGTCGCTATAATAAGTATCCTCATCAAAACACCTAAATCTTGTAATTCCACCTCCTTCATTTTTTACATCCTTGTCTATGAACCCACTTATTTTTGCAAGACATATTTGTGAAGGAAATGACTCTCTTAGAAATACAGGAAGATTATCAAAATTTGCTTCAAAACCTACAAACTTTGCCGCCCTAAGTGCGTTCTGGTCTGGTTGAAACAATGCACTAAATACAGCAAATGCTGAAGTAGTTTCCTCCATTCTATTGCTCTCATGATTTCTTAAAAGTCTCTCAATTATTGCTTTATCTTGTATACAATTTTCATTACCCCCACAATCAAAACTAGCAAGATTATCCCTACAACCTTGTACATTATTACAAATATCACTCTTTCTAATATATCTATTAGTTATTTCCTCAAGTTCTCTATTATAATCGTCCCTAGTCATTTCTTCATTTTGAAATCTTTTATTCAACTCATTAATTTCATCATTATATCCTCTATATATTAAACCTTCCGCAGTAGTTCTACCTTTAAAAAAACACCCAATTGATTTCAATATACCTGAGCTATCACACCTATAACCTTCAATTAAAGTATCTCTCAAATCAGTGTCAAGGCTCAATATCAATGATGGATCCATTTGTTTTGCCAATGCCATTTGCCTATTAATTTCTTCTTGAAGAACTCTCCTTTCAGCTTCATTATCTGTTTTTTCCAGTATTTCTTGATTTTCCTGCAAGCTCTTTAAGTTAGCATTATGCCCTTCTAATCCAACCCGGCTACCAAGAAACCTATCCATTACTTTCCCTTCTGAAGCTGTATAATCAGAAACAGGATTATTCAAATAAGATTCAATCTTATCATCAGAACATGCTCCAGTATGGCCTAAAGAACACAATGCTACTAAGCCATTAATATTTGTTTCTTCAGAAATTAAAATTGTATTTACATTTCTATCATTTAAACTATTTCTTATCTCCCTAATTCCACTACTTATTAAATTCCCATTAATTTGAGTCGAACTATCAGTACTCCCTACATCAGTAGAATCAGTAGAACCCTCAATCACAATTCCCAAATCATCAAGAATGGAATTTCCATATGCAACAGATGCTGTAGAGAAAATAAACAGAAGTAGTGCGAGCAAGGCAAGAAGGGTTCGAGTGATTTTGTTTGTCATATTAGTTTTACAATATAATTGGTTTTTATATTTTTGTATTTTTATTTTATGACAAATAACAAAAAATTAAAAAAAGAAAAAAGAGAGTTGAAATCTAAGAATATAATAAAATTAAATGTGAAAAGGATTATCTCTCATTCAAATCTCTAACTAATATTTTTCTCTGTGTTGTTTGTTGGTATTTGTAGTCAAACTCAACTGTAACTTGTGAAGCATAAGAATCTGAACCTTGTCTATCAAATTCACAATAAAAATTTGCTCTATTACCTATTATCTTAAATCCTGAAGCTGAATCACAGCTTCCTTGAACAGTCCCAAGACTAACTCTAAGATTAGAAAAATCAATAGCATAATCATCTATATTAAAACATTCATTTACAACTCTCCCTCCTCCAGTATTTGAAAGGACAAAATCAATTCTAACTTTATTTCCAACATTGTTTATATAATCAATTTTAACACTAATCGGACCATTTTGACTCATACTCCTATCAACTCTAGTGTTACACTGATTCATCTCAGATGGAACACAGATTTGCTCTCTGTATGTTGTAGTCGCAGTATAACACCAATCAAAAATAGGATCAAAATTATAATTCCCTGTAAAACCATCAACTGTAACCCCTTGAACCACAAGGCCCGCAAATATTCCGGGGCCTGCTTCTGTAGTTGCTCTTGGAAGACTCTGTACAGAATACTCAGACTGAAGAGAAGTTGTATAACTAGTATCAAAACCTCTAAGTCTTACTCTCAAATCAGAAACCTCATGCCTTTGGTGATTTTTAAATACAAATGCGAAATTAACTGGCTGGCCTTTAAACATTTGAGATGGAGGGTTATTCTCGGCAAATTCTAAACTAACTCCTCCCGAAGAACTTGAAGAAGAACCTCCTCCTATTCCTGGAAATCCTGACTGCCTATCATCTCCCCCAGTACATCCTGAAATTAAAATCAAGATTCCAACAAAAAATACTAATACTAAATTTCTAAAAATTTTCATTTTTCTTTTACCTCTTTTTTTTCAAATTTTTTATAATAATTAAAATACTCTTTATTCCTAGATAAAACAGCATCTAATATTATTTTCTGAATTTTATTTTCAAATATATCTTCAAGAGACATAAATTCCAATATCCTATAATTATTTTTAACTTTTTCAATTAAAAAAACATCTCTAAGTCTCTTAAGTTGTCTCCTAATATTAGAGTCAGCAGTACCATTAAGAGAAAGGCCGTGACTTTTTCGAATTTCGACTAATTCCTCTTTTATTTGAACTGCTGAAAGCTCAGATTTTTTCTCTTTTGCCTGCTCCAAAACCATTAAGATATCTACAATAATATCTCTAGAATCTCCTGGTTGCATCAAACCAAGCGATAAGCATATTTTTTTAAGAGTATCTCTCCTAGACAAATTGTGCGGACTCTCATATCTCCTAAGTATAATTTCCATTAACGGAGTTTCACTAAATTGAGCCATAAATAATAAACCAAATTTCGTAGTTTAAAAATATTTCTATTCTAAATATGAAAATACAATCAAAAACAACTAAAATTTAGCAAATCTCAAAACATACTGGTTTGACCAACCATTATATTTATTAATCTAAAGCAAATAGTATTATTTATGTTTAGAATACCAAAAATTGAGAATGGAACTTTTTATTTTGACCAAATAATCAGAGAGATGGGTGATTATGCAACAAAAGAAAGAGAAAAAATAAAAGAAAGATTTGATAAATCTGTTGGAACATTTAGAAAAAACAACGATGATGTAAATCTTGATAAAAGAAAAGACCTCGAGCTTCAAAAAATAAGATACATAAATGAAAAAACAAATCTAAAGATAAGAAAAATAATTAGTAGCTTTCCAAAATTTACAAAAATAGACCCAATATATACAAATCTTATAAATACTACCCATACTAAAGTTTCACATATACAAGATGCTCTTGCAAGACTACTATGGATTGCAAATACTATGGATGAATTTACACAAAATACTGAACACAAAATAAAATATGCAAAATCTCAACAAACTGTGGGCTTTATAATGAAAAAATATCTTGGAAAAGCTAATTCATTATTCAAAAAAAACAACAGTTTCTTCAAAACACTTGATGATGCTGCAAAATTTATGAATTCTCTTCCAAAATTTGAAGAGATGTATACTGTAGCAATTGCTGGATTTCCAAATGTAGGAAAATCAACACTAATGAAAAAAATAACTGGAAGTGATGTTGAAATACAAAACTATCCATTTACAACAAAAGGTCTAATGTTTGGATATATTAAATCAAGTGATAAAAAAATAATTCAGATGATTGACACACCAGGTTTACTTGGGAGAGAAAAAAGTAATGAAATTGAAGAAAAAGCAAATGTAATTATTGCACAATATTCAAATCAAATAATTTTTGTTCTTGATTTTACTGAAAGTTGTGGTTATGAATCTGAAAGTCAAATAAAACTATTAAAGAAAATAGCAAATATGGGAAAACAAATAAAAATATACTTAAGTAAAACAGATATCTATGATGAAGAATCAATTGAAAAAAAAAATGAACTCAAGAATAAAATTAAGAGATATAAAATTTATGAAAACTTTGAAAAAATAAAAGAAGATATTATTAAAGAGATGCTTAATCAAAAATCAAAATTCGACCCAACAAAAATCAAATTAATAAAATAAAAATCTTATTCTATAAATATTCAGGAAAACCCTTTAAATCTTCCACATGCTCCCATATCAAATCACTCAATTCATAACTATCAATTATTGATGAATATACCAAATGTTGTGATGCTAAAGGAAAATAAATTCTATATCTCCCTAATTGATGTTCATAATAATTCCCCCTAAGACCAGAATTCGACTTTACTTCCACAACAGCTTGTCTATTTTTATTTCCATAAACCAAAATATCAACTTCAAGATTATTTACAGAACCATTATTTAAATGATAGTTAGTAATTATTTTAATAGGTTTAAATCCTAATGCCACCTCTAAATAAGAAGTCGAATTTGCAATTAATTTTACTAAACCATCATGATACTCTTTTCCCATATTTCAAATACTCATATTTTTCTTTTCCACTATAAGGTTTTTCTAAGAACTCTAATCTATCTATTGCTATTTTAGCACTCTCAGAAATAATGTAATTATCATTTTCAGTATATCTTTTTAAAAAAGGCTTAACTTTGTCTTTTCCAGAAGTTCCAAGGGCAAAAAGCCCCTCGTGAATCACAATTGGATTTTTTTCTTTAACAATAGCATCTTCAAGACAAAAGACACTTTTATCACAACCAATTTCACCCAAAGCAAAAGCAGCTTCATGTCTTACAATAGGACATGGGTCATTCAATAAGCAGTTATGTAAAGTATCTATGCAATAATCATCAGCAACGCACATTAACTGAAAAATTATTTGAATCCTATCATTCCTACATGTAATCTTTGGATTCAGTAAAAGTTTAACATAATCTTCAATTAAAAAAATTAAATCATCATTATCTGGAATTGAAAAATCTCTTTCTTGATTTATTCTTTCATATGCGATTTGGGCACTCGCCCAAATTTCATAAATATCACTTTTAAGTGCTTCAGAAATAAAATTCAAATTATCCTTATTACCTACCGTACCAAGAGACATTAAAGTTTCATGCTTCACAACAATACTGCTATCTTTAATATGTGCTTTTTTTAATAATTCAATTGATTTTTCAGAAATCATCTCACCCAAAGCAAAAGCAGCTTCATGTCTTACAA
>SKGP01000027.1 GCA_007117405.1 Candidatus Woesearchaeota archaeon
ATATGTTATGCTTATTTTATTATTTTTAACTCTTATATTTGGAGTTGTTTTTGCAGACACAGACGGAATATGGCATTTTGCAAAAGATGTAAGACCTGGAACTTTTGGTTCTGATGAAATTGGATTTGGTATTGAACCTTACGTCTTTAATAATACTGTTTTCTTTAATGAGAACATTACATACCACGGCATAGAACTTGACCAAAGATACGTACTTGAAAACCAGCCAAATTCAATCTCAACAAATATGATTCAAAATGGAGCAGTAACAACAGCAAAAATTGCAGACGGAGCAATAACGACAATAAAAATTGCAGATAATGCGGTGACAACAGCAAAAATCGCAAATAGTGCAGTAACAACAGCAAAAATCGCAGACGGAGCAGTGACAAATGCGAAAATCGCAGATAATGCGGTGACAACAACGAAAATTGCAGATAATGCGGTGACAACAGCAAAAATCGCAAATAGTGCAGTAACAACAGCAAAAATTGCAGACGGGGCAGTTACTTCTGCAAAAATTGCTGCAGGAGCAATAACAATTAGTGACATTAATACTGCACAATTTGACAATAGATACGTAAATAGAGCAGGAGATACAATGACTGGACAATTAACAGTAAACCATAATGTAAGAGCCAATTCATTTATATACAACTCAGATAAAAACTTGAAAGAAGATATTGAAAAACTTGATAACTCACTAGAAAAACTAAATAACATAGAGGGCGTTTCTTTTAACTGGAAAGAAAATGGTGAAAAATCAATTGGATTTATTGCTCAAAACATAGAAGAAACATTTCCTACATTAGTATATACTGACCCTGAGACGGGACTAAAATCGGTAGATTATGCATCTTTAAATGCAGTTCTTGTTGAGGCATTAAAAGAATTAAACGATAAATATGCTTCTTTAGAAAAAGAATTGAACGAAATTAAACTTCAAATCAAAAATGAATAAAATCATATTTTTTTCAATAATTGGAATTGTAATTATATTTATCATATCTATGGGTGTTATATATTCAATAAATACAATCTCAACTGGTTATAGATTAGTATCGGGAGAAACCTTAGAACAAACAATTTATGGAAAACCATGGAGAGTTATAAATCAGTGTCCGCACGATGTTTTCATGCCAACTAGAACCGAGGCAGAATTCAATCAATTTAAACAAAATGCTCCTGCATGTATTGTTCCAATTTCATGTTCTTGGACAGGATTTTCTTCAAGCCTCCTTGACAACCAGCAAACATGTTGTCCATCCGGGCTTAGTTTAATTGGATATGAAACAACCTCCTCAAGCGCAAATTTACATTGTTGTGATATGCCACCAACCTGTTCAGTTCATAGAACAACTCTTTCAGAAAATGGGCAAGCCTGTTGTCCTGGAGGAAGATTCATAGCAGGATATTATTTAGATAGTCCAACAAGTATGAGTATGAGTTATGTCTGCTGTAGTTACTAAATTTAATTATAATTATTTTTAACAATAAATTTTATTAATAAAGTCCTATGAAATATTTCTATGGGAAAAATACCAGATGATGCAAAATGTGTTTTCAAAGGAATATTATTTGAAGTATACCAGTGGGAACAAAAAATGTTTGATAACTCCTACCAAACATTTGAAAGGGTTAAAAGACTAAACTCTAGTCAAATAATTTGTGTAACTGAAAATAATAAAATAATAGTTCTAGAAGAAGAACAGCCAGGAAGGGACAAATTCACAGGCCTTGTGGGAGGCATGATTGAAAGAAAAGAAAAACCAGAAGAAAATGCAAAAAAAGAACTTTTAGAAGAAACTGGAATGGTTTGTGAAAATCTAAAACTTTGGAAAGTTGATTCTATGGGCGGTAAAATTAACTGGGACACATATTATTTTATAGCTAAAAATTGTAAAAAAATTCAAGACCCAAAACCAGAGAATGGAGAAAGAATCATAATAAAAGAGGTAAATTTTGACCAATTCCTCGAAGAAGTGGAAAAAACAACCTTCAGAAACAAAAATTTTAGAGATATGATTTTTAGAATGAGACATACAAAAGGAGAAATTGAAAAATTAGAAAAAAAATTATTCGAAAATGATTGAAGAAATAGAATATATAAAACCAAAATTGCATCTATTTATATGTTGTAATGAAAGAGGTAAGGATAGTCCATTAAAAATCTCTTGTAGCCCAACTATAACTGCTGAAAATGTTGCAGAAGTTAAAAAATGGATAGTAGAACATGGACTTTATAGAGAAATTTTAATTACAAAAACAGGCTGCCTTGGTAAATGTACATCTAAAGGAGGAGTAATTTTGTCATATCCAGAAAATAAGTATTATCTCGGAATTCAAAATACTAAAGAAATTATTGAAATAATTCAAAAAAAATTAAATTAATAAAACAAAAATCGACAAATTTGTGTTATCTCAACCCTAAAAGAATAAAGTATTTAACATACAAATTTTTTTATATCGATTTTTGATCATTACTTCGAATATTCATTCCATTCCCGCCCTAAAGGATGGGATATTCAAAGTAATAAATCTGAAACAACTTTTTTAAGCAATTTCAAAACTTTTGTTCTCTCATGATAAGACAATACAACATTTCTTAATCTATAATTTAAAATATCGTCTTTATTATTTATGTAACCTTTCTGTTTAAGTTCTTTTAAAGTTGTTTCATAAGAATAAGCAAGGGGCTTTCCAGTATCCATATTTTCGTCTTCAATCAAATGAATAGTGGATATTATCATTGCTTCATCAATAAATTCTCTTATATCACTATTTAGTCCAGCAAACTTCATGTCTCCTTTTTCATCTTTTATACGTAAATCTCCATGATGAATATTAATTATTTTTATTTTAGGGCATGTAAATCTTATAAATTCAAGAAAACTTTTAGGGAGAAGCTTTGAAAAATTACTGCAAACAATCAAATCAGGTTCAAATTCATTAATATAAATACCAAGATTATCAAAATATGCTTCTTTATCCCTCTCAAATATTTTTTTTTTATCAAAAATATAAGAATAAAAATTATCTAACTCCTCATCTTCAATATCAAATGGAAATTTTCTATCCAAAACTAAAAAAACATCATACTCTGAATTATTTTGAGCAAATAGCTTAGCAAGATTAACATAAGAAGAAGAAAGAAAGACAATCTTTTTTCTTTCAAAAGAAACATCTATACTTTCAACCATAATATATCTATTATCTTTATTATTTAAAAAATTATGGTGAAACTAAGTAGAATTTAGAAAAAAGGCGAGGATGAGAATTGTGCTCAACAATCAAAGATTCTTGGCACCCCGAAGGGACAAGGTCACTACACTAAAGTTTCGTTCGTTGGTCTCTATCGAGACAACTGAAGTTCAATTCCCTATTTAGAAAAAAGGCGAGGGTGGGAATTGTGCTCAACAATCAAAGATTCTTGGCACCCCGAAGGGGAACTGAAGTTCAATTCCCTATTTAGAAAAAAGGCGAGGGTGGGAATTGAACCCACGATCACAGGGTTGCAGCCTGTTGCCTTAGCCGCTTGGCTACCCCGCCATATGATAATAAAATAATTGTTTGCTTTAAAAGTTTTCGCTCATTTCAAAGTGGTTTTAATTCACCAGTTACCTTATCAATTTGTCCTTCTGGGCCAGGTCCAATAGCTCCACAAGTTAAAGTTCCAGGTTCAACTTCAGTATGTCCCGCATCTGTTATTTTTGAAATAGATAAATCCATATCTTCTGCCATAGATAAGTATTTTAACAACTCTTCCTTTGATGATATCTTAAGCGCTATTTTCTTCATACCAGACCTATGCCATTTATCAACTAATTTTTTATTAGAATTAAATACAGCTTCTACTGAAGCATGTGCAGCCTGAGCAGCAATTTTTCCCTTCGACATACCCAAATCACTCCTAATTAATATAACTTGTTTCAAATCTGCCATAAATATATAAAAAGACTTTAATTTAAATAACTTTATAAACTTTTAAGGGTAACTTAAAATTAAGAAAAAAATGGTACTTGAAAAATTATCAGATTCGCTGAAAAATACTCTTTCCAAAATTAAGAATTCAATTACAGTAGATAGAAATTTAGTTGAAGAAGTAATAAAAGAAATACAAAAAGCACTTTTATCCTCAGATGTAAATGTTAGACTAGTTCTTGAATTAACAAAAGGCATAAGAGAAAGAGCAATTACAGAAAGCAATCCTAATCTAAATAAAAGAGACCACCTAATAACAATAATCTATGAAGAACTTTCAAAATTTCTAGGGGATGAAAAAGAATTTGAACTAAAAGAAGGACAGAATAGAATTTTATTAGTTGGACTATATGGTCAAGGAAAAACAACAACTGCAGGTAAATTAGGACTCTATTTTAAAAATAGATCAAAAAAGGTAGCACTAATCTCTACAGATACATGGAGACCTGCTGCATATGAACAACTAAGACAAATAGGAAAATCCTTAAATATAGATGTATATGGAGAACCAGAAAATAAAAATCCAAATGAAATATATTCAAAATTTGAAAAAGAACTCAAAAAATACGATATAGTTATTATTGATAGTGCAGGAAGAGATTTTTTAAATGATGAACTTGTTGAAGAAATTTCTTCTTTAAATTCAAAAGTAGAACCAACAGATACATTCTTGACATTAGGAGCAGATGTGGGGCAAACTGCCCAAAAACAAGCGGAAATGTTTAAAGAAAGATTAAACATAACTGGAGTTATTATCACTAAAATGGATGGTACTGGAAAGGGTGGTGGTGCCCTTAGTGCATGTAGTATTGTAAATGCTCCAGTAAGATTTATTGGTGTTGGAGAAAAACCAGATGCATTTGAAAGATTTAACTCAACAAGATTTGTTTCAAAGCTTTTGGGGATGGGAGACCTTGAAGAACTACTTGAAAAAGCAAAACTTGCAGTAGATGAAGATAAAGCGAAAAACATGCAAGAAAAAATGCTTTCGGGAGATTTTGATTTAGATGATCTATATGAACAAATGAAAGCTATGAATAAAATGGGATCATTTTCAAAACTTATGGGAATGATACCTGGTTTTTCAAATTTAAAAATAGAAAAAAGTCAAATGCAAATGCAAGAGGAAAAACTAAAGAAATGGAAATTTATAATGGACTCAATGACTAGAGAAGAAAAAAAGAATCCGAATATAATTGATGTATCAAGGGTAAAAAGAATTTCAAATGGTTCTGGTTCTGAAAT
>SKGP01000051.1 GCA_007117405.1 Candidatus Woesearchaeota archaeon
AAATTCAATTTCAAAAAAAATTGGTGTTAATAAAAATAAATCTAAAAAGGAGATACTTAGCAGACTTTTCATTAATGCATATGATTCTTTAGAATATAAATATCTTGCTAGATTACTTATAGATGATTTGAGGGTTGGTGTTTCAGAAGGAGTTGTAAGAGAGGCCTGTGTAAATGCTTTTTTTCCAAGCATAGTTGGTCATCATAAAATATGTCCCAAATGTAACTATTTAAATTTAAATCTTTCAAAGTGTTTTAAATGTGGTAACGAATTAGATGAAAAAATGAATATTGGTTTTAACGGTAATTTGAAGGTTGTTGAAGTTGGTACTCCAAATGAATATATTGGTTTAGATAATTTTATGAAAGTAAGGGATGATGAGGAAAATCTTAAATTCATGCTTAGGATAAATAGAGAAAATTCAATAATAAAGACAAGCAGTCCTAGAGATATATATAATCTTTTTATGCTTGTTTTTGAGAGAAAGTACAATGTAATTAATTCATTTTCGAGATTGCTTTTGGAAATATCTACAGACATGCAAAAAGTTCTCGATTGTAAAATTACTTTAGGTTATCCAATAAAATCAATGCTTGGAGTTAGAGCAAATACAATTGAATCTGCTTTTGAAGTTACAGGTGATAAATCCCTTCTTGATTTTAAGTATGACGGACTTAGGATTCAAGTACATAATGAATTTGGAAAAGTAAGGCTTTTTTCCAGAAACCTAGATGAAATTACTAACCAGTTTCCAGAAATTGTTGAATTTGTTTCATTAAATTTTTCTGATTTGTGTTTTGTTATGGATACTGAATGTGTAGGTTTTGATTTTAAAAAAAATGTATTTTTGCCTTTTCAAATTCTTTCTAGAAGAATTATGACAAAAGAGTACTCTTCAGTTTCACAGATAAGTGTTGTTGTTAAGGCTTTTGATATAATGCATATTGATTCACAAACTTTGCTTCAAGAATCATATGAATCGAGAAGAAAAATTTTATCAGATTTGTTTTTAAATAGAAAAATTAACCAGAAAATCAAATTTGATTTAGAAAGAATAAAAGAAGTGGCTAATAATTAATCTACAGTAAATAGAACGCTGTCGTGTTCTACATCAAAGACTCCAATTCTTGCTCCCGCATCTAGCCAACCGTGGGCATAGTTTAATGCAGCAAAGGCATTTATGTAATCTTTTTTTTCATAAAAATGTTTAGCATCTTCATAATAAGTATTTGCCATATTAAAATAGTCTTTACCAATAGAATCAAGATGGGTTTTTTCTGGAGGAGATATCTTTAGTTTTTTTAAGGCTTTTCCTGTCACATCAAAATATTTTTTCAATTTTTCTTCTGTAATAATATTTTGCATTTTTAGATTCTTGTTATTTTTTCTTGATGACCGCAAGCATTACATTTTAATATTGAATTTTCATTAGTAATTATTGTATCTGGACTATTACAGTGAGGACACTGAACATATTTTAAAAAATAGCTTGAAACTGCTTTGTTTAGCATTGCCGGTTGAAATCTGGAATGTAGAGTTAAATCTCCTTTATCATTACATTCTCCCCTAACACCCACTTCCTTTAGCATAAATCTTAAGAAATGGCTTTCTTCTCTTCCAAGGTGTTTGGCAATTTCTCTAAAATTAGTTATTACAGTTCTAGATTTTATAATTCTTCCACTAACTTGAGGAACTTCAAATCTTTGTTTTTTGTAAACAACTTCAGGAAGCTGTTTGTATGCTTCATCTAAAAGTTGTATATATTTTGATTCATCCATTTTCTTAAATTTTCAAATAGAGTAATATTTATAAAGTTATTGAGTTAAAATTATTTATGATAAAAAAGGATTTTTTTCAATTATCAAGAAGGAATTTTTTTGAAAAAATGGACATTAATTCTATAGCTTTATTTTATTCTAAAGATAGGATTTTAAAAGGAGATAGTGAGTTTTTTGATTTTCCAGATGTAAATTTATTTTATATTTCTGGTATTGTCCAACCAGAATCAATAGTTGTTCTTTATAAAGATTCAAAAGGAAATTGCTTTGAGGTTGCATTTATTAAGAAGAGTTCAAAAAAAGTTGAAACCTGGGAGGGTAAGAAACTTTCTTTGAATAATGTAAAAAAAATTTCAGGAATTTTTGATGTCAGATATTTGGAAGAGTTTAATAATTTTATAGACAATTTTGAAAAGTCGAAATATTTATTTTATTTTTATTTTGAAGATGGGAAGTTTTTTTCCAGAGATGCAGAGAATTTACATAATAAACTTTCACAAGGTGAAATTCAAATTAAAAATAGTTACGAAATACTAAAGGGATTAAGGCAGTTTAAGAGAAAAGAAGAAATTTATTTTATGAAAAAAGCCCTGAAAGCTACAGAAAAGGGCTTTTTAAATATTATTTCCAACATGAAATCATATAGAAATGAGAAAGAAATTGAAGCAGTTTTGACTTATACATATACAAAAGATTTTTGTTTTCATTCGTATCATCCAATTGTTGCTTCAGGTATAAACGCTTGTGTTTTGCATTATATTTCAAATGATAAATTAATGAAAGCTGGAGATTTGGTTCTTATTGATACGGGCGCCGAGTTTTTTAACTATAAGTCTGATATTACAAGAACATTGCCTATTTCAGGACATTTTTCTAAAAGACAGTCAGAAGTATACCAAGCATGTTTAAATGTCCAGAAATTTGCTATAAAGTCTCTTAAACCTGGTTTGAATAGGAAAGTTTGGGAGAAAAAAGTTCATTTTGAGATGGCAAAGGCTCTTTTTAATTTGAGAGTTTTATCTAGAAAGGATTTTTTGGAGTTAGAAAAAGCTTTTTTGAATAATTCTGAAGATATTGGCAAATTAAAATCATTTGAAAAACTTAAAGAATTTTATCCACATTCTACTGGCCACTTCTTAGGTTTGGACACACACGACATTGGTGATTATTCAACTCCTTTTTCAGAAGGCGATGTATTTACAGTTGAACCTGGCATATACATTAAATCTGAGAAAATAGGAGTAAGAATTGAAGATAATGTATTAATTACAAAAACAGGAAGAATTGTTCTCTCAAAAAACATACCCAAAGAGATAAAAGACATTGAAAGATTAATGAGATGATTGATATGAAATTTGTTTTGGGATTTTATTCTTGGTTGTTTAATAGAATAATCTTATAAATGCATATTTACTTATATATTTATGAAAAATGGCAGAGAAGAGGAGTTTGAAGAGTTTGCTTACATGCAGGCACTTGAAAATGCCGTGAATTATAATGGGCAGGCGAATCCTAAGGCACTTGTTGGAAAATGTGTTCCAAAATTTCCTTTTATGAAAGATGATATGTCACATTATATGAATTTGCTTTCAAATATATGTAATCAAGTGAATTCTCTTTCTTTAACTTTGCAAATTGAAAAACTAAAGGAGATAAATCCAGATTTTTTCCAAAAAAAAGAAACAAAAAAAGAAGAAAAAAATTCTAAACTTTTAGCATTAGAAGGGATGGAGAATGGAAAGGTTGTAACTAGGTTTTCTCCTGCACCAAGTGGTAATCTTCATTTAGGCCATCTATATGGAATAGTTTACAATTATGAATATGCAAAGGAATTTGGTGGAAAATTTATACTTAGAATTGAAGATACCAATCCAGAAAATATTGATATTTCAAATTATAATTCGATTATAGATGATATTAAGTGGTTAACGGATGATAATATTTCTGAGATTTATTATCAGTCAGATAGGATGGATATATACTATAAGTATTTGAGAACTTTAATTGAATTGTCAAAAGCATATGTTTGTGAGTGTAAATCAGATGTATTTAAAGCATATAATGATTCTTCTGAGCCTTGTCCTCATAGAGATATGCCTAAGGAAAAGCAGATTGAAATGTATGAAAATTTTTTTAATGACAAATACAAAGAAGGTGAGGCAATTATTAGATTTAAGGGAGACCTTTCAAATAAAAACCCTGCCCTTAGGGATTTTCCTTTAGCTAGAATTAAAATTGAAAGTCACGCTAGGCTTAAAAACAAATATACTTTGTGGCCTATGTATAATTTGTGTTCTGCTGTTGATGATTATTTAATGGGAATTTCTCATATAATAAGGGGAAAAGATCATGAAATTAATGGATTTAGGCAAGATATGATTAAGGAAGCTTTAGGTTTTACAAAATGTTTTTATTTTCATTATGGAAGAATCAAATTTATAGATATTGAGTTATCAAAGACCAAGCTTTCTGAACTAATTGAAAACAAAACATATTCTGGTTGGGATGACCCTAGAGTTCCATCTCTTATATCTTATAGAAAAAGAGGATATAAGGCAGAAGCATTTAGAAATATGATTATAACAGGGGGCATGTCAAAGAGAGATTCAAAAATTACTGATGAAGAATATCATAAAAATTTGAACTATTTTAATAAGCAAATTTTAGAAAAAGAAGCGGATAGGTATTTTTTTGTTTACAATCCAAAAACAATTCATATTGAAAATATTCAATCCTACCCAGAGAAAGAAATTATTTTACCAAAGCATCCAGACTATAAGGATAGAGGGAATAGACATTTTAAATTAGAAAACGAGTATATGGTTGATGGAGTTGATTTTGATAATATTTCGATAGGGGATATGATAAGATTGATGCATTTTGCAAATTTTTTAGTTGAAAAAAAGGAAAATGATAAGATTTTTTTAAAATATATTTCAAAGGATTTTGATAGGTCTTTAAAAGTTAAGAGAAATATTCATTTTCTTCCATTAAATTCTCAAAGGGCAATTATGGTAATGCAAGATAACTCTCATCTTAAAGGTTATGTTGAGGACTTAGATAATATTAAAAAAAATTCGAATGTTCAGTTTGAAAGATTTGGTTTTTCAAAATATGATGGGAAAAAAGATGAAGAATTAATTTTTTATTTTACTCATAGATAAAATTTATTTGTTTTTTTTAACTTCGCTTTTTATATTTTTTATTTCATCTTCTTCATCAACAAATAGCCATTTTGCTACTTTTTTGAATTTGCTTTCTTTTTCTTTCAATTCTTTTTTATCTTTTTTGAGATTTTTTTTTTGGCTTTTTGCTAATGTTTCTTTTTTATTTTTTTTTGTTTCTTTCTCACTTTTTTTTAGAA
>SKGP01000079.1 GCA_007117405.1 Candidatus Woesearchaeota archaeon
ATTCTTAAATAGAAGATATAATTGATAAAACTTGTATATTTATTATTGTTATTAGATTATGGAAAAACATTTAAATAGTTAACAATTGTTAATAATATTATGGTAACAGCAAGAAAACATGAATTGCCAAGATTGAGTTACAACTTTGATGAGTTGGAACCGCATATTGATGCGCAGACTGTTGAACTTCACTATTCAAAGCATCATCAAGCTTATGTTGATGGTTTAAATAAGGCTGAAGAAGGTCTTGCAAAAGCAAGAGAATCTGGGGATTTTGCTTTGGTGAAACATTTAAAGAAGGAAATTGCTTTTCATGGTTCAGGACATATTCTTCATTCAATATATTGGGAAAATATGTGTTCTGCTTCAAATGCGACAGGAAAGCCTAAAGGTAATCTGTTAAGTGCAATTGAGAGTAAATTTGGTTCTTTTGAAATGTTTGAAAAGGAGTTTAAATCTTCTACAGCAGTTGTTGAGGGTTCAGGTTGGGGCGTTTTGGCTGTAATTGATGGAAAACTTGAAATATTAACTATTGAGAAACATCAGAATTTGACTCAGATGGGCGCTATTCCTATTTTGGTTTGTGATGTTTGGGAACATGCTTATTATTTGAAGTATCAGAATAAAAGACCGGCTTATATTGATGGTTGGTGGAATGTAGTTAATTGGGCAAATGTTGAAGAAAGATATGAAAAATCTTTAAACTAACTTTTGATAAATATCATTCCAATTTTTAACTTTGACTAAATTTTCGTTTTCATTTATTTTATAGTTCCAAGGACAATCCATTAAAAGTACTTTTACTCCTTTTTGAGATGTGTTAAATGCATAATGTGGAGCATCTTCTATTAATATGTCTATTCCAAAATTAATACATACATCTGATTTGCAAATAGATTCTTTTTCAAATCCATCTGTAAATATTATTTCTTTGAAAAAACCTTTTCCAAAATAATTTTCAAGCCAAGAGCAAGTTCTTTCATATAAAATTTTAGATCTTGAAGTTAGTATGTACAATTCGTGGCCTAGTTTTTTTAGTTCTTTAAGTATTAAGACTGCTTCTTCAACTATATTGAAATTTTCCATATCTCTTCTAACAAACTCAACCAGTTTTGAAAAGACATAGGAATTTTCAAACCCATAATTCTTAAAAGAGTTGTAGGTGTAGTCAGTTATAAATTCTCTTTTTAGGTTTGAGTTATGTTCTTTGTTGAAGTGGTCTAAGAAATAGTCATTTGTTTTACATAAGACTTCATCTATATCAACAGCTATTTTCATTCTTCTTCTTTTTCTTTGTATATTGTGAAGGTGTATCCTCTCACATCTATTAATTCTGCATCAATATTTTTTGAAATTTCTTCTGCGAGTTTTTTTACTTCTTCTTTGTCTTGAGCTAAAGATGCTTTTATTTTTACTAATTTATGGACTCTAATGTAGTTTTCAATGCTTTCAATGAATGTAGTTGTTATACCATTTTTTCCTATAGCAAATTCAGCTTTCAACTCATTTGAAATTTTCTTAAGTTGCTTTAAATCATATTTTTCCATTTTTATTGAAGTCTAACTGTTTCTAAATTTTCAGGTGTATAAACTTTAACTTGTGGTACTATTCTTTTTGCAGTTTCAGCAAAAGACAAAATCTTTGAGGGTTCCCCATGATTCAATATTATTTTTTTTGGTTTTACAGAAAGATTTGATAAAAATTTTTTTGTAAGTCCAACATCAGAGTGTCCTGAAAATGCTCCTTTCATTTCTTTTACTTGCATTTTAACTGATATTCTATCATCTGAACTTCCTGTATTTGCAAGGAGTATTTCTTTTTCTCCATCTTTAACTCTTCTACCTAGTGTTCCATTTGCTTGATATCCTACGAACACAATTGAATTATTTTCATTTCCTGCAAATTTTTTAAAGTATTCTACAGATGTTCCTCCATTAAGCATACCGGATGTTGCAAGAACTATTGCTGGTTCTCCGGAGTTGTAAATTTCTTCTCTTTCTTTTTGACTACCCACCTGAATGAAATTAGGTATTGTAAATGGATTATTGCCCTTTAATATCCGGTTTCTTATGTTTTTATTGAGATATTCTGGGTATGCTGTATGAATTGCAGTTACTTCAAATACCATTCCGTCAACATAAACTTTCAAGTCTGAAGGGAGTCTTTCTTGTGCAATAAGACTTTCAATTGTAAGAAGCATTTCTTGAGATCTACCTATTCCAAATACAGGGATTAATATTTTTCCTTTCCTAACATAAGCATCGAGAATTATTTTGAGGAACTCTTCCTCTGCTTCTTCTCTTGGCATCGCATAGTCTTTAGGGCCAGTGTTTGTATTTTCCATAAGCAGAGATTCCAATCTTGGGAATTCAGTAACAGCTCTATCTAGAAGTTTTTGTTTTCCCGAGTAATTAAAGTCACCTGTATACATGAAATTATGCATTCCATTTCCAATATTTACATGACAAAATGCAGAACCTAAAATATGTCCAGAATTATAAAATGTTAATCTTATATCTGGTGTAATGTCTGTTACTTCTCCAAAATCAAGAGTTATTACATGTTTTAACATTTCTTTTATGTCTTCAGCTTTATAAATTGGACTTTGTGTTTGTGTATCAGAACTCATTATTTTAATAAAATCTAGCTGGGAAAGTGCCATTAGATCTCTAGTTGGTTCTGTACAATAAATAGGACCTTTATAACCAATTTTATATAAATAGGGAAGAAGACCACAATGGTCCATGTGTGCATGAGATAAGACGATAGCATCTATATCTTCAAGTTTAAATTCTGGTGCATCTAGAAATGGAAATTCAGAAGGGTCTCCAAATGGTACAGAAGGGTCTATACCACAATCAAATAATATTCTAGATTCAGATGTTTGTAGGTATATTGCTGATCTCCCAATTTGAGAAGCTGCACCAAGCATTGTTATTCTTGCCCAACCTTTTATTTTTCCTTTTGTCCATCCTCCATATATTCTTTTTCCAACTTTATTTAGAAATTTTCTTCTATATTCAGATTCTTGAAATTCAACAGCTCTCATAGCATCAACTGTTCTCGATCTCAATGGCGGAACTCTTCTTACAACGACTGTCCACATTGTTTTTTTTTGTATCTCTTTTAAATTTGCTCCTTCTTTTCCAACAGCAGCTCCAACATTGTCAACTTCAATAATAAGTTTGCTTCTTGCTGTGTCAAAGAGAAATTCTCCTATTTTAACATCCCCTAAAATATTTTTTACTTCTTTTTTAGTATCTTCAATGCTCATTAGCAATGTGTTTTCTGCTCTTATCTCAATTCTTTTTTTGAATTTTGATACGATTTCTCTTATTTTTGTTCTTCCTGAAAATAAAAAATCTTTACTGGTTGTGTAAACTACAATGTTTGCAGCTTCAAACTCAATAGAACTAATTTTTTCTTTAGGAAGTTCTTTCATTATCTCATCCAAGATTTTAACCATTTTATTTTTAATTATTATTTAAAATATCTAACCAAATAAGTTACTGGTGTTAGAATTAAATTCTTCTGGGTTTTTGAGCCCTTAATTTTAATTGCGTTTATTTATTTATAAATATTTCTAATTTGAATTTTTGAATTGAAAAAAAGATTTATAAATGTATACTTCTTAGTATTATTAAACAAAAAAATATTCTTGCATATTTCAGATTTTTAATTTGAATTATGTATATAAAAATAAAAATGGCACTAAATAGATTAAAAACTACTGTATTATTGGCAAGTCTTGCGGGACTTTTTATGGGTTTTGGATACTTGCTTGGAAGCAATGTTGGATTAATGATAGGTTTTGTAATTGCTATGGCAATAAATTTTGGTTCCTATTGGTTCTCAGATAAAATTGTTCTTAAAATGTACAATGCAAAGGAAGTTTCAAAAGACCATAAGCTTTACAAAATGGTTGAAGAACTTGCAAGGTTGGCAAAGATGCCTATGCCTAAAGTTTATATAATATCTGCACCATCCCCTAATGCTTTTGCAACAGGAAGGTCTCCAAAGCATGCTGCTGTTGCTGCAACAGAAAGTTTACTTCATTTGCTTACAGATGAAGAAGCTAAAGCAGTTATGGCACATGAATTGACTCATGTAAAAAATAGAGATACTTTAATACAAACAATTGCCGTAGGTATAGCTTCTGCAATTGGTATGGTTGCACAGATGCTTCAGTGGATGGCTATATTTGGATTTGGAAGGGACAATAATTATGGTGGTATCATTGGGGTTATTGCACTTGCAATTTTGACTCCATTGATAGCTACAATAATACAACTTGCAATTTCAAGACAAAGAGAGTATATGGCTGATGCTGGTGCAGTTCAATTAATGAAAACACCAATGCCTTTGATTAGCGCTTTACAAAAACTTGAGGCTAGTGTGAGACCGCAGAGAAATACGAGTGCAGCAGCTGCACCAACAGAGAGTTTGTTTATTGTTAATCCTTTTAAAGGTTCAAGTGTATTTAAGTTGTTTTCAACTCATCCTACTACTGAAAGTAGAATTGCTGCAATGAAAAGAGTTAAGATTAAAAGATAATATTTAATATTCTAAAATATTTTCCTTGTATATTTTATTCTTAATTAGATATAGTAATTTAATCATACTCATAACTCTTTTTACTGAAACTTTATTTGACTCTAAAAAAGCTTTGTAGTGAATATTGTTATGTGAAATTAGAAGTATATCGCCATTTTTTCTTATAAGTTTTGAAAAATATTCTTGTATTTCACTCTCTTCAAGAACTTTGGCTAAGTATCTATTGTTTGCATATGAATTTATTTTTGAATATACTTTTTCTACATTTCCTTCAGATCTTATGTTATTTTGTTTTGGAAATATTCTTAGACTCATAATTTCACTATATTTAAATCCGTCTCTTACTAAATAAAAAAAGAATTCTAGATTTGCATCTTCTGTTTTAAATGTAATTATATTGTAACATTTACTAAAATGAAGTTTTTGTCTCGTTGTAAATATATTATATTGTTCTTTAGGAATGATTCTATGTGATGTTGCAAAGTATCCATTTTCTATATATGTTCCGTTAATATTTTCAATCAACTGTTTTAAGAAAGATTTTTTTATTTTTTTTTTGTG
>SKGP01000005.1 GCA_007117405.1 Candidatus Woesearchaeota archaeon
AATTCTTGTTCTGAAAAAACATTTCCTATTGAGGTTATCTTAAACACTAAGTTATTATTTCCGTTATTTAAAGAATCGTGCACATCTTCAAACACTACAGGTACTAATGTATCATCAACAAATATTTTCCTTTGAGCTCCTGTTTGTTCATCCCTATAATTAATTTCTCCCAAGTCATATGTGGAAAACGATAGAGACTGGCCAGGGTTCAATTCAGCATAAGGCCCACCAGATATATTTATCTTATATACATTTGAAGCATGCTGATTTTGAAAAGTCAATGTTTGGCCAGGGGAAATTTGAATATCACTTATACCCGATGTTAACTCAACAACTTTTACTGGTGCTATAGAGTCCTTTCTTTGAATAAATTGGCCATTCACATGAAGAGAAACTTGTGTTCCCGAGGACGCCATTATTTCAATATCTACAGAACCGGATGGAAAAGAAGTTTGAGACATTTCAAGTTGAGGATATGCAAAGACATTTCCTAAAAGAAAAAATGCAAAAAATACCAATACTGAAAAACTAAATTTCTTTTTAAATACCACTTAGAAAAAAACTTCAAAATGGGATTTATTACTTTTTATATGAACTCAATAGGGGCAAAAGAGAATAAAAATAAAAGGTTTAATAAATGATGAAATCTTAACTATATTTATGTTTATGACAAATATTCCAAGAAGAAAGATATATGAGACAATGCTCATATACGAAGATGCAATGATAGATATGCAAATACTTCTTTTAAGCGAAGAGAATTTTGAAAAATTCATAAAAAAATTCAATAAAAAATCAATTCCACAGTTAAAAAGTTCATTCAAAGAAGTAAAAGCACTTCTTCTTATGTTTTTAGAAAATAGGAAATACCCTTTAGGAAAAGATTTTGAGAGCGATTTAAAGTTGATATTGAAAGATGAAAAAAAATGTGACAGAGAACTTTTAAATAACAAAAATTTTCCTGAAAAATTTAAATATGTAATGGAAGAAACAAACAAAACTTTGGAAGAACTAAAGGAAATAAGAAATTACAAAGAAGCAATTTCAATATTTGAAACATTAGATGCATTCAATAGTCATGTTCCAAAAATACTTGAAATAAGAAGAGATGAAATTAGATAATTTTTTATCTTAAAAAAACTTCGGACTTGTCCGGAATGCTTGTTTTTGATGGTTCTGCAAATAAGACCGCTCTAGTTCCTATTATTGATGATTCTAAAACAATATTTTCAATTTTGCAATTTGAACTTGCAATTGAATTTTTTATTATACTATCTTTAACAGTAGCCCCACTTCCAATTGAGGCGTATGGGCCAATTACACTATTTTCAACAATAGAATCTGAGGCAACATAAGAGGGAGGAATAATAATAGAGGTACCATGTATTCTTGGTTCTTCTGATAGTGATTTTTTTTCAAGAAAATATTGATTTGCTTCAAGTACACGACCATCCCCACGGCAATCAAACCAAACCTCAACATTTGCTACTTTAACACTAAGGTCAACCATTTGGATATAATTTTCAATTACTTGAGAAATCTTAAATTTTCCATTTATAGCTATTTTTTTTTCAATTATTTCATCTATAGTTTTTTTTAGAAGCAAAGATGATTTAAAGTAATATATTCCGCTACAAATAAAATTTGATTTTGGTGTTTCAGGTTTTTCTTCAATTGAGAGAATATCACCATTTTCGCATATTTCAAGAACCCCGCAACATTTTGGATTTGTTACTTTAGATGAAAAAACTAAAAGGTCTGCCTCTTCTCCTTTATGAATTTTTTTGCTTAAATCAAAATCAGAAAGACTATTTGCAAAAACAACAAGTAAAGATTCATCGTCAGAAATGTTTTCAAGTCCAACTTTTACGGCACTTGCATCACCATTTCTTTTCTTCTGATAAGCAAAAGAAATATTTGTATTGGGATAATTTTTTGTTACATAATTTATAATTAGTTTTTTCTTATAACCAACAACTAATATTACTTCAGTAGGATTTAATTTTAAACAATGATCAATAACATACTTCAAAACCGGTTTGCCTGCAATTTCTACTAGAGCTTCAGGAATGTCTGAGTGCAATTTTGATTTGAATTTTGAACCAACACTGGCAACGGGTATGATTACTTTCATATTTTTATGAAAATAGTGCGGATATATAAACAAGTCTTATGTGTTCAAAATAAAACACATCCTAAGTTTGTTATGACTATTTTTATAAATAGGGGAGGAAAAGAATAGTTATGGAAGTCTTTATAGAAAGAGATAGTAAAACAATTGAAATAAAACTGGAAAATGAAATTTTGGTGAAAAAGTTACTGGAAGATTTAAATGTTAGCTTAGAATCAGTCATTATTGTGAAAAATGGGTCAATATGCCTTGAAGAAGAGACTTTATCTGATAAAGATAAGGTAAAAATCCTTTCTGTAGTTTCAGGGGGGTAAAAATTTCATTTTATCTCAGTCCTAGAGCAAACAAGGAGTACAAGGAATAAAAGAAAAATTACTTGAATTATATTTATCTATTGAAAAGTTAATACTAGCATATTTAAAAACATAAAATAAATTATATATATGAGTCTTAGTTTTTTTGGAAAAAGTAAAGAAAATGCAGACATGGCCCAAACTGCCGAAATAAAAGAAGCAACTGCCCTTCCAGAGTTTAAAGGGCCTTCAAATGATAATTCTAGTCCACAAATGTCTCCTTCTCCAGCACAGAATAGTCCTATGGGAAATCCTAGTCCCTTTCCAAGTTCCCCTTCAAATATGCCAGCAAATCCTTTTGAAAATCCGGAGTTTTCTCACCCAAATCAAATGCAAAATCCACAAGCAAATTCAAATCCATTTTCAAGTCCGTCCTCCCAAGAACATAATGAGTTCAATAATCCCTTTGCAAATCCTTCACCAAATCAAATGCAAAGTCCACAGACAACACCAATACAGACAAATCAACAAGAAACAAATCCTACTTTTGGAGGTCAAAATGAACAATCTCAGCCAAACCCATTTAATCAAGCTTCTGGAAATATGAATCAAAATGGAATGGGAGATGTATTTACAAGCATACAAAATGAAGCAAATGCTGGTCAAAGTTTAAACGAAGAGAAAATTCAAGAAATGATTGATGAAACTATTGAAAAAGTCATTGAAGAAAGATGGGAAAAATTAGTAAGCGGTGTTGAAAAAGTTTTAAAATGGAAAGAAAAGCAAGAAGCACAAATTAATCTTATAAAAGAAGATATTGTTCATTTAAGGGACGCAATGGAGATTATGGAGAAAAAAATTATTGGAAGGATAAACTCATATGATTCAAATATTATGGATGTTAATTCGGAAATAAAAGCTCTTGAAAAAGTGTTTCAAAAAATAACTCCAACACTAATAAATAATGTAAATGAACTTTCAAAGATTGCAGATAATCTAAAAACTGGAAAATCAGATGAAGTAACTGAATACCCAAGAAAATTATCTGAATAAATTAAATCCTCTACTTCTTTTTATGTGGACAAATCCACTATTGTTTATTTCAAATTCCCTTGTCTCGCCTTCTTTTTTATACTTGTGTTTTTTCAAAGTTATATCTCTAACGGAATCTAATTTGCCTAACTCAACAATTGTTTTTGACCAATACTCAATAAGACTTCCACCAACCATCTTTTTCTCTTTTGTATCAAAAATAGTATACATTTGATTTGTAACAATTATAGGTATATTAAATGTTCTTGAGATTTCTGTTAACAATCTAAGTTGTTCTGCAAGTTCTGAATTTGTTTTTTGAGGACCATCTCCTAGTTTTAATCTGTAAAGCATAACTATGGAATCGACAATTATCAAACCAACTCTCTTTGAATTTTTTATTTCTTTATTTAAATTAAGTATTAACTTTTTTTGCTGTTCAAAAGATTTTGGCGAAAAAACAATAATATCAGAAAGGTCTAAATTAGGTTCCATTTGTTTTAATCGTTCTGCAGAAAAACCACCTTCAGTATCAATATAGAAAACTTTTTTTTTTGATTTTATACAATTTAAAGCATATTTGAAACAAATTGTAGACTTACCTGAACCAGGAGGGCCATAAAAGGCTGTGATGGTATCGGAATCAATTTCACCAATCATTTCATCTATAAAAGTTTCAGATTTAATACCCATGATTAAACTCAATAAAAACTATTTTAAAAACATATCTATGCCAAAATTGAAAAATATGAGATTATTTTGAAAATTTATTAATCCTTCTGTTAGAAAAGGAATGAAATAGAAAATTACTCTATTAGAAATAGAAATATAAGATAGAAGCAATACTCAAAAATCACTTTGTTAGATTTTTGGTCGCTTATTGAGTAAAACTCAATAACCATACTCAAGAATTTTTGCTTTGCAAATAATTATTGGTCGCTGTTTATTGTTTCAATAAACACCATTTCCACACAGGCAGAACTTGAATTTTAATTCCATCTTGTTCTAGTTCATACTCTTCATCTTCTGTTAAGATTAAGCCTGTTTTTAGATTGTAAGATTTGCAGGCATCAAGTAAACCTTCAATTTCTCGCTTTTTTGTGTCAATGTCATCTAGGCTTTTTGTTACTTGAATTGCTTGAATAATTTCTAAACCTTCTTTTATTACAAAGTCACACTCCTTTTTTTGTTTGTGATAATAAATCTCTTTTCCTCTTCGTTTTAGTTCAATAAAAACTAAATTTTCTAAAATTCTTCCTTTATCTTCACTAAATTTAAAACCTATTGCATTTGCAAGACCAGTATCTATTACGTATAATTTGTTTAAATTTACCATTTGCTTTTTTACTGAAAAATCAAATAATTCTAAATCAAATATCAGATATGTTTCTTTCAGATAAGAAATATACTTTTTAAGTGTGTCATATGCTCCAAGATTTAAATTTTTTAATTTATTTACCGAGTATAATTTTGATAAATTTGAAATAAAATAAAAAGATAATTTTCTTAAATATTCAATATTAGAAACACCATAACGATTGCCAATATCTTTTAAAATTATTGTATCATAGTAAGAGATTAATTCTTGTTTCTTTAATCAATCTTCTTTTAATTCCAAAATTTTTCGACATCCACCCCAATTC